>JASJCP010000102.1 GCA_030065935.1 Xenococcaceae cyanobacterium MO_167.B27 | reverse complement strand
TTAATGTCTTCGACAAATATCATTCCAGCACCATCACACAGGTGATGAGCTAGTTTGAAATGCCAGTCGCCCCTTGTGTCGGATATACGTTGATGTAGCCTAGCTATTTTCTGATTTAACTTGTGTCGATTATTTGACCCATATTGTTTATTCTTCAACCTACGAGACAGCAATTTAAGCTTGTATTGTAGAGTTTTAAGAAATCGAGGTCGTTTAATCTCTTCGCCGTCACTGGTTGCTACAAAAAAGTCGTATCCCAAATCCAGACCTCGCGGATGACCATGAGGCATGGGACTAGGAACATCAACTATCAGCTGTAGTGACAGCATCACAAAATAACCAGATGCTTTTTTAACTATCCTTGCTTGCTTTGGCACAAAACCATCAGGTATGGGACGAGACATTCTCCATCTAACCTCTTTTAAGCCAGGCAGCTTAATTGCTTCAGAGGATATCGGATTTTTATTTAACTGAGGAAAAACAAAAGAACGCATTCGATATTTATTTTTAAAGCGAGGAAATCCAAAGCCTCTAGCTTTCATGTCATCCCAAGCTCTATCTAAAGTTCTTAATGTTTGTTGTAAAACTTGAGCATTGGCAGACTTGAGAAAATCGTTGTTTTTCTTGACTTCAGTTAATAACTTGGCTTGTCGATGGTAGTTGGGGAATGGCTCATCAACTGACATGATGTATTCACGTTCAATTGAGCAAGCATTTACAGGTGACTTACGAGACTTACACCAGTCTTTGCGATGAGCTAGTGCAAAGTTCCAAACAGAGCGACATACATCAAGTGTGTTTTCAATGTACACAATTTGTTCGGGACTTGGTTCTAGTTTGTACTCATAAGTTAATGTAAGCATGGCTCTATTTTAGCCTACATAAACAAAAAGTGTGTGTAAAAAATGTCAATTAGGCTAAAATATATTTGTTTGTTGGACAAAATTCATGAGGGGCTGTCTGCCGAATTTAATTCGGCAGTTTATACGCCCCGTCTCGCGCCCTACCTCCCCTGTCGGTTTAACGGGAGTCCTCTTTTGTCAATTAAGATAGAGAATGAGAACAGCTACACCAGCCAAAAACATAACTAAATCATGATTCATCATAAAACCCAGAATTATCAACTAAATCTACCTTCCCAATAAGTTGGGAATTCCCTCACAACCACCAGGAACAGTATTGCGACTTTTTTCTCCACACCAAGCACAAATATAATAACGTTGTTCGCCACTTAATCTTTTGACTCCTGTAAAATTGACTCTTTCTAGTACTACTCCTGTATATTCTCCTGTTTCATAGTTAGGAATGTCGGTGCGACTACGGGGGGAAGCTGTTTCTGGTAAACCATAATGCAGTTGTGTTCCTTTTAAATCTGCTGCTGCTAGATTAGCTTCATAAAGTATGGTGCGAGAAAGATTCGCTTTTACTAGATCCGAGCGGGTTAAGTTAGCTCTTACCATATTGGCATCACTTAAATCTGTCCAGCGTAAATCTTGAGATGATAAATCTGCTCCTGCTAGCATTACTCCTAAACTAATTACTCTAGTGCCATATAGACGGTCTTCTGCGTAACCTCCAGCACCATCCAGCATAGGTCTTCCTAATCTATTATCTCTTTTTAAAGGCGTTAATAAACGGGATTGTGATAGAAAACGAATGATTTTGGCTTTTCCTACTGCATCAACACTGGATAAAATAGCTGCGGTTCGTCCTTCTGCGATCGCTCTTTCTTGGGGCCAATCTTCTAATAATCCCTCATCATTAATGGTGAGGTCAGAAATTCCCTGAAAATAAGCATCAATGGTTTGCTGTTGGGTGATGCGGTTTTGTTGGGTGGTTAAATCTTTTGATATGACATACTGCGCCCAAGCTACATAAACAGCTAGAATCGCAATGGAAATTTGTCCTAAAGCTCCTACCCAATCCGCCCAAGAACCAAATTCATCATACTCAAATTGGTTTAACCAGTTGCTAAGTGCAGAATAAAAACCGCAATATTTTAAGAATCCAGCGATCGCAGCCACAAAGCCCATAAAACCCAGAATATTTTTTCTTTCTTGGGGGGTAAGAAACTTAGTAATCAATCCTCTTGTGGCGTTGAGAACTATTCCCAGAGAAAATAAGAAGGATGTGGATGCTCCAATAATTCCTAGCCAAGATATATTAAACCATAACCCCGTACCCATCAAGACTAAAGCGATGATTATTATTTGGGATTGAGATAAGTTGATAGATAGACCACGGGTAGAAGTTTTCTTGATTGCAGCAGCTTTAGCGGGTTCTGGAGCAATAACAGGAGAATCAGTCTTTTGTTCTTGACTATTATGATTCTGATTAGCTGAGGATGAGTTTAGTTCTGAGGAAAGAGAATCTTGTCGCTCCGTCATAGGAGTAGAACGCTATATATATTGTGTGTTTTTTGCCTTATTGTAAATGTATTTTATTGACAATTCCTTTATTGTATCTAGACATTATCAAGCAAGCAAGAACAATACTAAATTTCCATCTCTAGTAATATTTATTAATATTTTTTAAATAAATGATGTTAAACTCTATAGGGTTAACAAGATATTATAATCATGTTGACTAAAGTAAACTGTGTTTTAGGCTAATCAAGCCGAGTTGTTAAACCTTGTCTATCTAATATCTGTTTCCTATAATTGACTGAGTCTATATATAGATATTTACAATCAGGAAAATGTGTTATATAGATATAGGATTAGAAAGTGGCAAGTGTCACAAAGCTAGCCAGTAGTAATTGTTGATGAAGTGATATTATTATTCCCAATCAAGCCCCGTTCAGCTTCATCAAAGGTTCTTAGTAGCTAGTAGGAGTGTTTTCTGCAATACAAAAAATACATTTCTAGACATTGAGGTAAATCAAACTCATAACTGCCAAAGAAATAAATGTATGTTTTAGGCATCAGGAAACTGTTGCTTAGAATGTCTATTTATTGGGTTTTGGTAGGAAGTTTGCCTTGAAATATTTTTCTGATTCGCTATCAATTAGCAGTCAGTTCTGTTTGGCAAATTAATTGTCATCACTAAACAACTAAATGGAATCAAAATGAGTCAAATTCAAGCAAATTTTGTAGCGACAGAAACAGCATTTCACGTAGAAAGTTACGAGAAAATTGAATATGACCTTCTTTATGTGGATGGGGTATTTAATGAAAAAAATCAGGAATTAGCTGATTGTTATAAACCTTATGGACGCTGTTTAATGGTGATAGACGCTAATGTCTATGAGCTTTACAGAGACGAAATAGATGCGTATTTCCAGCACTATGATATCCCTTTAACAGCTTTTCCAATTATTATTCGGGAACCAGATAAGACACTGCGTACCCTGGAGAAAATTGTTGATAAGTTTGCTGAGTTTGGTTTAGTTCGTAAAGAGCCAGTATTAGTAGTGGGTGGTGGCTTGATTACTGATGTAACAGGCTTTGCTTGTTCTTGCTATCGTCGCAGCAGTAACTATATCCGTATTCCTACTACTCTTATTGGTCTGATTGATGCTTCTGTAGCAATTAAAGTTGCAGTCAATCACAAGAAACTAAAAAATCGTCTTGGTGCTTATCATGCTTCTAAGAAAGTAATCCTCGACTTTTCTTTCCTCCGTACTCTTCCTACTGCTCAAGTTCGTAACGGTATGGCGGAATTAATCAAGATTGCTGTGGTATCTCACAAGCAAGTTTTTGAATGGCTTGAAGAATATGGCGAACAGTTACTTAATAGTCGCTTCGGGAATTTAGATGGAAGGGAAGACATCAAAGAAGTCGCTCACAAACTGACTTATGAAGCGATTAAAAGAATGTTGGAATTAGAAGTTCCCAACCTCCACGAACTAGACTTAGACCGTGTTATCGCCTACGGACATACTTGGAGTCCCACTTTTGAGTTAGAGCCTAAAGTACCCATCTATCATGGTCAAGCCGTAAATATTGACATGGCGTTATCTGCAACTTTAGCCCAGCGTCGTGGATACATTACTATCGAAGAACACGATCGCATTTTAGGTACAATGAACCGTATTGGTTTAGCCTTAGACCATCCCTTAGTAGAAATTGACCTATTGTGGAAAGCTAGCGAATCTATCACCTTAACTCGTGACGGTAAACTCAGAGCAGCCGTACCCCGTCCTATAGGTACTTGTTACTTTGTCAACGACCTCACCAGAGAAGAATTAGAAGAAACTATCGCAGAACACAAACGTATATGTGCGGACTATCCTGATGCAGGGTTAGGTAAAGAAGTATATATGCAATTGGGAACATCCCAACCCGAATTAGCAGAGGTATAAACTATGCCCGCATCAGCAGAAAACAAGAAAACTGCCAGACCAGTTACGCCATTGGGAATCCTTGTCCAGCAGCTAGAAACTATCCTTAAGCAAGGGGAAAATGAGCAAATATCCCCTCAACTTAAAGAATCCTTAACGAAAGCATATCATTTGGCAGCAGGAATAGATCCTTATCTGGAAGAGTGTAGTACCACCGAATCAGAAGCTCTAGCTAATTTGGCACAGAAAACCCAAGAGGAAGACTGGAGCAAGCGGTTTGAGGATGGGGAAACAGTCCGCGCCCTAGAACAAGAAATGTTGTCTGGACACATTGAAGGACAACTGTTAAAGATGTTGACTTCTCTAACAGGAGCAAAGAGCGTCTTAGAAATTGGGATGTTTACTGGTTATTCTGCTTTAGCTATGGCGGAAGCTGTCCCCGATGATGGTTGCGTTATTGCTTGTGAAGTAGATGATTATGTAGCCCAGTTTGCCCAAAACTGTTTTGCAAAGTCTCCTCACGGTAAAAAGATTCAAGTCAGAGTCGCTCCCGCATTAGAAACTATGAAACAGTTAGCAGATGAGGGAGAGTCTTTCGACTTAGTGTTTATTGATGCGGACAAGAAAGAGTATGTCTCATACCTCAAATTGCTGCTAGAGAGTAGTTTGCTAGCACCCAATGGTTTTATCTGTGTGGATAATACCCTGTTGCAGGGACAACCCTATCTACCAGAGAACAAGCGTTCTAAAAATGGTCAGGCGATCGCAGAATTTAACCGTTTTGTAGCAGATGATCCTCGGGTGGAACAGGTGTTAATTCCCCTGCGGGATGGAGTAACCATCATCAAACGCAAATAATCTTACGGGACGTTTTATCAAGCGTCCCTACCACCAGACATCAAGATAAAAATTGGGTTACATGACACAAATACTATTTGTTTCAGGACGAAGTTCAGCAGTAGTGCAGAATCTTGGTACTCTCTTCCTGTTACTGCTATTGCTTCCATTTAATCTAGCAGTAGTAATTTTTTATTCAATTATTGGCATCTTTCGTAATCAAACAAAACAGCAGCTATTACCAGAGAAAGAGAGAAAGCGTATCTTAATTACTGGGGGAAAAATGACCAAAGCGTTACAGTTAGCGCGGTCATTTCATAGAGTAGGACACGAAGTATATCTAGTAGAGACTCATAAGTATTGGCTGATTGGTCATCGTTTTTCCCGTGCGGTAACGGGATTTTTTACTGTCCCCGTACCCCAAAAAGAGCCAGAAGGATACTGTCAGTCATTACTAGAAATTGTCAAAGAGAATAACATTAATGTCTTTATTCCAGTATCCAGTCCCATTGCTAGTTATTACGACTCCTTAGCCAAGAAAACTCTTGAGCCTTATTGTGAGGGACTTCATTTCGACCCAGAAGTTACCCAAATACTAGATGACAAATATAAGTTCTGTAAAAAAGCTCAAGAAATAGGACTATCAGCACCTAAAGTATTTCGCTTTACTAGTCCTCAACAGATTATTGACTTTGATTTTGAGAATAATCAAGGTCAGTACATTATTAAAAGTATCCCTTATGACTCAGTGCGTCGTAGAGATTTAGTGAAGCTTCCTTTTGTAGGTATGGAAAGCTATCTGCAAAGTCTTCCCATAACAGAAGAAAAACCCTGGGTAATGCAAGAATTTATCAAGGGACAGGAATACTGTTTCCACGCCACAGTAAGAACAGGAAAAATCAGATTACACTGTTGTTCTAAGTCTTCTCCCTTCCAAGTTAACTACAAACAAATAGACAACCCTGCTATTTATGAGTGGGTAGAAAAATTTGTTAGGGAAATGAATTTAACAGGACAGATTTGTTTTGATATGATTCAAACTCCTGACGGGACAGTATATCCCATCGAATGTAATCCCCGTTTGCACTCAGCTATTACCATGTTTCATGACCATCCAGGGTTAGCACAAGCTTATCTAGAAGATGAGGAAGAAACAATCAAACCATTACCCAATAGCAAGCCTACTTACTGGACATATCATGAGTTATGGCGGTTAACTGAAATTCGTTCTTTATCAGACATTAAAACTTGGTGGCAAAAAGTAACCCAAGGTACTGACGCTGTTTTGCAGCCTGACGACCCATTACCCTTCTTTATGCTCCATAACTGGCAAATTCCCCTACTATTGCTAGATAATCTCCGTCGTCTTAAAGGTTGGCTAGCCATTGATTTTAACATCGGGAAACTAGTGGAATTAGGAGGCGACTGATTCAGTCATAGAAGGATTAAGGATGAAGGATGAAGGATGAGGAAGTAATCAGTTATCACTTATCAGTTATCAGTAGAGAGTGAACAGTATTCAGTGAGAGATGAAAGATTTGCAGAGGAATAAGTAATCAGCCTTATTTCCCCAATTCCCCAATTCCCCCCGGGAGGAGACTTAATATATCTAGGTATTGAAGCCAAAAGAGATCGGTTTTGTTGTGAAGTCTCCTTCCCGCCCCAATTCCCCAATTCCCCAGTCCCCCAGACCCAGACCCCAGACCTCTGACCTATCTTAACTATCGCTCTTAATGAACGCACAACTACTTAACCAATGAATTATGACCAAATAACTATTGCCTTAACTTTCATTGCCTTCCTGATAATGTTTACAGTAGTAGGTATTTACTCAGCCAAGTATAAACAAGATACCACCACAGACTACTTACTAGCAGGAAGACAAGTAAATCCTTGGTTGACCGCATTATCTGCAATGTCCACAGGACAAAGTGGACTATTGTTTACAGGACAAGTAGGTTACGCCTACAGTAGGGGTATCTCTGCAATTTGGTTAGTAATTGGTTGGGCGATTGGAGATTATTTAGCGTGGTGGCTGATTTTTCGGAGATTGAGGACTGTTTCCGAAGATTATAAGTCTGATACTGTTTCTAACTTTCTCAGCCAAGGAAAAGATAGGTTTATCGCCCTTGTATCTGCTTTGATTACCATCGCATTTCTGGGTGCTTATGCAGCAGCACAACTAGTAGCAGGAAGTAAGGCTTTACACAGTGTATTTGGTTGGAATTATTACTTGGGAATCATTGTCGGGACAGTAATTGTAGTTATCTATTGCTTCTCTGGTGGTATCCGCGCCTCGATTTGGACTGATGCGGTACAGTCAGTAGTGATGATTGTCTCCTTGCTATTGTTGTTGGGAGTAAGCATAATTGCAGGGGGAGGACTAGGCAATATCTGGAATAATTTGGGAAATATTGACGCTAATCTGACTAATTTATTACCAGATAACTTTTCTTGGGGATTTTTGCCTTTTTTCCTTGGTTGGTTAGTCGCAGGATTTGGGGTAGTGGGACAACCCCATATATTAGTAAGGGCGATGGCAATTGATTCTGCTGATAATGTTAGATTCGCCCGTGATTTAAAAACTGTCTGTGGTTTGGTGAATTCTTTTGCAGCAATTTTTATTGGCTTGTCTGCAAGGGTACTATTACCCAGTTTAGGAGATAACGATCCTGAATTAGCCTTGCTTTATATGTCTCTGAACTTGTTACCAGGGATTTTAGTGGGTTTAATGCTTGCTGGCTTGTTTGCAGCGACTATTTCTACGGCTGACTCTCAAATACTGTCTTGTTCTGCTGCTTTGACTCAAGATGTGTTTCCCCAAGTTGCTAAGTCGTATAAGTTTGCTAAGTTGGGGACGCTTACTGTTGGTGCTTTAGCTTTTATTATTGCAATTTCAGGGACAAATAATGTTTTTGCTTTAATTACTTTTTCTTGGTCGGCTTTAGCTTCTGGTTTGGGAGTGTTACTGATTCTAAGAGTCTTTAATAAGCCTGTAAGTAGTGGTGCAGGAATTGCCATGATGCTGGGGGGAATTGTCACAGCAATAGTGTGGAATTCGCTTTTGCAGTTTTCTGGTGGAATGTATGAGGTTTTTCCTGGGATGGTGGTTAGTGCTTTGATTTATTGGGCTTTTTCTCGCACCCAGTAGGGATTGGGGAGACTGGGGGAGTGAGGTAATAGGTCAGGGGTCAGAGTCTAGGTAGGAGTCTAGGTAGGAGTCTAGGTAGGAGGTCAGGGGTCAAAAGGAATAGGTAATAGGTTACAGGTAATTAGAAATTAAGCTATGACTAATCCCATAGAAAAATTAGAAATTAGAAATTATTATAGGTTTTATTATGACTAATACAATGGATAAAATTAATTTATTTCCTCTTTCTCAGATTCAGCAAGCTAGTTATTTTTTGTATCAGTTAGAAGCAGAGGGTTTGGCTGATAAGTTGGCTTTTGCTCTTAGGATTAAAGGAAATATTGCTCACAATAAAATTATCTCAGCTTTTCAAGAATTAATCGATCGCTGTCCTAGTTTGCGAACTAGATATATTGAACGGGATGGCAAGGTTGCTCAAGAAGTTGTTAGAGATTATAGTTTGAGTTTGTCTGTAGTTAATGGTGTTGACAAAGAATTAATTTTGGATACTATTAAACAGCCTTTTAAGCTGGAAGAAGGAGAAGTTATTAAAGGGTATTTATTTCAAGAGTCTGTTACGGATTTTGTATTGGTTATCACCGTACATCAAATTGCTTGTGATGAAGTTTCTTTATATAAACTAATAGACAATTTTTTAGCAAGTATTAATGCTCAATCCATAAAGTTAAAATCAGCAATTCCTTATCAAGATTATGTAGAAGCTGAGAATCAACTCTTAAATAGTAATTATCAAGAACAGCTAAGTAATTATTGGCAACAGGAATTAGCAGGAGACTTACCCATACTGGATTTACCTTCTACTTTGACTGCACCTGTAAACAGAACTTATATTGGTTCTCATTATAGTTACAGAATTTCCTCAAATTTAACTCAGTTAATTGAACAGGAAGCAGCCAAAAATAACAGTAGTGTAAATAATTGGTTATTAGCAGCTTTTAAAGTTTTACTCTATCGCTACACAGCAGAAACCGATCTTTTAGTAGGTTTGGCACAGTGTAGCAAAATAGAACAAGATTGTGTTGGCAATTATGTTAATGTCAATGTTCTTCGCAGTAGCATTAATGAAGATGTCTGTTTTTCAGAGTTTTTAAACCAAGTCACTCAGCAAAAAAAAGCGATCGCATATTACAAAGATTATCCTTTTCCTTTATTGGTAAAACAGTTACAAGCTAAAGACAACCCGAATCATTCTCCCATTTGTCAAGCTGGTTTTACTTACAATAATTACAACCATCTCCCAAATATATTCCAGTTACTAGCTACAGTCGCTACAGAAAATAAACTTACTTGGGGGGATTTACAACTAGAATATTATCCTTTAACTCAACACCGAGTTAATTTCGATCTTCATCTAGATATAACAGCAGTAGAAGATGAGTTATTAATTAAATTTAACTATAACAATCGCCTGTTAGACAGTAATACAGTAATTCAATTTGCTAGACACTATCAAAATCTAATATCAGAGATTATTACTAAGCCAGAAGTAAACATATCTCGCTTAAATTTTCTCAGTCCAAGAGAACAAAAGAGATTAATTAAAGATTGGAACAATACAGCAAAAGATTACAATCTTTCTCTAGGCTTACATAATCACATAGAAGCTCAAGTCAAACAAACTCCTTCCGCAGTAGCAGTTATTTTTGAAAGCCAGAAACTAACTTATCAACAATTAAATAACCGTGCTAATCAACTAGCTCATTACTTACAACAATTAGGAGTAGTAGCAGAAACTAAAATAGGCATATTTTGCGATCGCTCATTAGAAATGGTTATCGGTTTATTAGGAATTCTCAAAGCAGGAGGTGCTTATATTCCTATTGACCCTAACTATCCTCAAGAAAGAGTAACTTATCTATTAGCAGATTCCCAAGTCAAGATATTACTAACACAAAAAAAATTACAGGACAAAATTCCTCACCATAACGCCAAAACGATTTGCTTAGATAGTGACTGGGATGTTATCAAATCTCACAGTGAAGAAAATCCCAACGCGGATATCTCCCCAGACAATCTTGCCTACATTATTTATACCTCTGGTTCGACAGGAAAACCCAAAGGTGCAATGAATACTCACAGGGGAATCTGTAACCGTCTGTTATGGATGCAAGAAGAATACAGTTTAACCCCAGAAGATAAAGTGATACAGAAGACTCCTTTTAGTTTCGATGTCTCTGTATGGGAGTTTTTCTGGACATTAATGACAGGTGCTTGTTTAGTAGTTGCGAAACCAGGGGGACATCAAGACAGTAACTATTTAGCAGACTTAATCAATCAGCAACAAATTACCACTATACATTTTGTCCCCTCCATGTTGCAGATATTTGTAGAAACTGCGGGAGTAGAAAACTGTAACTCTCTGCGACGGGTGATTTGTAGTGGGGAAGCTTTACCTTACGAATTGCAACAACGCTTCTTTAGTCGTATTGGTTGTGAGTTACATAATTTATATGGACCTACTGAAGCTGCGATTGATGTTACTTATTGGAAGTGTCAACCTGATAGCATAGAGAAAATTGTTCCTATTGGTCGCCCCATTGCCAACATTCAGATATATATTCTAGATAAATATTTACAACCAGTACCCATAGGAGTAGCAGGAGAATTACACATTGGTGGTGTAGGTGTTGCTCGTGGTTATCTCAATCGTACAGAATTAACTAGGGAAAAATTTATCGATAATCCTTTTACCAACATAGGAAAACTATACAAAACAGGAGACTCTGTAAGATATCTCCCCGATGGTAATATCGAATATCTCAATCGTCTAGACCATCAAGTTAAGATTAGAGGTTTCCGTATTGAATTAGGAGAAATCGAAAACACCATTGCATCTCATCCCGAAATTAAAGAAGCAGTAGTAATAGCAAGAACAGAAAACAGTGAGAATAAACAATTAGTCGCCTACTTAACCCTTGTACAAAAAAACAGCAATTCTATCTTACAAACACCCACAACTTTAAGAGAATATCTGCAACAGCAACTACCCGAGTATATGATTCCCAGTGCGTTTGTGATATTAGATGCAATTCCCCTGACTCCCAACGGAAAAATCAACCGTCGCGCACTACCAAAACCCAATAAGTCTTCCTATATTAATAATGATTTTATTGCACCACGCGATCGCATTCAACAAAAACTTGCAGATATTTGGTCAGAATTACTGGATGTTAACCCCATAGGAATTAAAGATAATTTCTTTGAATTAGGGGGACATTCCCTACTAGCGATGAACTTAATGTCCCAAATCAGTAAGCATTTTGAGAAAAATTTACCTCTAGTGACCCTGTTTACGGCTCCCACTATCGAAAAGCTAGCCAAAGCTATTCAAGAAGACAATCAACTTACTTATTCTCCTTTAGTACCTATTCAAACACAAGGAGATAAAGAGCCATTCTTTTGCGTCCATCCTGCGGGGGGTCATTTACTGTGTTATGTAAAATTGTCTCAGTATCTTGGTAAAGACCAACCTTTTTACGGTTTACAAGCGCAAGGATTTTATGAAGGAGATAAAGCTTTAGAAACTGTAGAAGATATGGCGCGTCTGTATGTCAAAGCCATCCGCGAGTTTAAACCAGAAGGAGTATATCAAGTAGGTGGTTGGTCCTTTGGTGGTGTTGTCGCTTTTGAAATCGCACAGCAATTAAAAGCCCAAGGACAAGAAGTCCACTTGGTAATTTTAGATTCTTATATGCCCATAATTCTCGATAAACAGAAAGAAATCAACGATAAATATCTGGTGGGTGTTCTTTCTCGCGTTTTCGGCGGAATGTTCGGCTTAGATAACCTAGTTACCCCCGAAGAATTAGCAGATTTATCCGTAGAAGCCCAAATCGACTACATTATTGATAAAGCCAGACAAGTAGGTATCTTTCCCCCCGAAGTAGAAGGACAACAAAACCGCCGTATCCTAGATGTGTTAGTAGGGACTCTCAAAGCAACTTACAGTTACAAACGTCGTGCTTATCCAGATAAGGTAACTGTTTTCCGTGCCAACTCCAAACATATTATGGCACCAGACCCCCAATTAGTCTGGGTTGAATTGTTCTCAATCTTAGACGCACCAGAAGTAGAAATAATAGATGTCCCAGGAAACCACTATACTTTTATTCTGGACCCTCATGTCAAAGTGTTAGCAGAAAAATTAGGGAAGGAATTATGAGGGATGAGGAGTGAGGTCAGAGGTCAGAGGTCAGGGGTCTGGGGGTACGGGGATGATTGGGGAGACTGGGGAATTGGGGAATTAGGGAATTGGGGCGGGAAGGAGACTTCACAACAAAACCGATCTCTTTTGGCTTCAATACCTAGATATATTAAGTCTCCTCCCGGGGGGAATTGGGGAGAGTCGGGGAGGAGGTGGAGGAGAGGGTTGATGATAACTGATAACTGATAACTGATTACTTTTGAGTCCTTCACCCTTTATTATGAGTCCTTTTGTTACCGACTTGATGTTTCTTAATATTTGTTGTGTCTAATGATACCAAGTTCTCATATTAAGAGATTTACTTTTTACGTGAGAACGAATCACTAATTCATCCCAAGAGAGCATATATTTCCTATTTCCGATAAATTACAGCATTATCCGAAATCCCAGTTTTGTAACAGAAACAAATAAATGAGAATCTAGGAGATTAAGGTTAATTTTGGTAATTTTTTGTAAATATTACTGAAACTAGATCAATAAATATCAAGGAAAACCGTATGGTAAAAATATTGTTTCTTAATAAATGACTATGTCGATTCCTCTACTTGAATATTCACCCACCAGCCAAAATCACCGCGTTATTGGCTATGAAATTTCAGGAGAAGAGCAACCAAAAATCTATAATAGCGAAAATCTGCTCTCAGCAGCCGAAATGGATCAACTGATTGAAGCTGCTTATCGTCAGGTATTTAACGAACAACAAATGCTCCGCAGTAATCGCCAAAGGGAATTGGAATCCCAGTTACGAAACGGTCAGATTACAGTAAGGGATTTTGTTCGAGGATTAGTTATGTCTGAGTCATTTCGACGACGCAACTATGAAGTGAGCAATAACTATCGCTTTGTTCAAATGTGCGTACAGCGAATTCTAGGAAGGGATGTCTATCAGGAAAAAGAGAAACTGGCTTGGTCAATTGTCTTAGCGACATCAGGCTTACAAGGATTTGTCGATGCTTTGCTCAACAGTGAAGAATATATGAATAACTTTGGTTACGACACGGTACCTTATCAGCGTCGGCGAATTCTACCTCAAAGAGATAGTGGCGAATTACCCTTTGCACGGATGCCTCGCTATGGAGCAGACCATCGCGCTGTTTTACAAGAGATGGGTTATTTCTCTGGAAAGATCCCAAGTGTCCAACCTTATTATCCACCAGCACAAGTTTTATTAGCTGGCAAGATAATTACTATCGCAGGTGCTACCATTTTGGGATTAGGTACGGTCGCTGTTGCTTTAGCTGCTTGGGGCATCATTTCACTCTAAGCTACATATCTTAAAAGTTATCTTCAACATAATGATCAACAAGAGAAATCTATTACAGGTTTCTCTTAATTTTTTGGTAAATTAAGTTGCGTTGTCATAGGATAATATGATTTCCCCTTGATCCTCCCTTATATCATTTCCCTTTAAAGAAAGCTACAGATGACTGATGGGGAGACAAGGGAGACAAGAGAGACAAGGAGGACAAGGGAGATTAATGTGCAGCATATCTAAAGTGATTTGATATTAATAAGGGGGGTGCGCAAAGGCGCAAAGACGCAAAGAATAAAATGATAAAGAGCGAATATCCTCCCGAGCCTTGCTTGGTATAATACCTAACAAAAGTTAATTGAACAGTAAGTACCTAGGCAAAATTATTTGTACATTCTCTATTTACTATTCCAAGAGTGCCTATTATTTATTGCCTATCTCAACTATCGCTTCATATGAAGTCCCTTAAATCAGTTCCTAAAAAACTAGTAGGGATATCAAGTATGTTTAAACTCGCGCAAAGCGGTCATTGTTGAACCAATAGACTCTAACAAAATACTTCCCCCTTTCCCGTGCTGACCGAGCAAAGACGCAAAGAACAACACAAAGGTTTTATGGGAAGTAATCAAGCGGACTTTATATCATAGCGATGCACCGACTACTTATTGATACCGGCTCTATCCCGCACCCCGACACCACCGAAGTCTCTAGCTATTTTCAAGAATTGGTATTAGCTTCGCAATGATACAACTTATATTTATAACCAGTAACTCTCCCTTGATATTGTTCATCTTCTAAACAATTTTGTGCTGATAATCCTGGTGCGGAAAAATTCACTAACCATAATTGAAAAGGACTAGATAAACTAGAGATTGTTTGTTGCAGGGTATGATCGCTCATTGTTTCATCTTCTCCTTCTTGGTGTGCTAATAAAAACTGTGGTTGAAAGGTTAGCTTATTCTGTTTTACTAGTTCCTGAAATTGCCAAGCAACACTCATCATTTCCCCTGTTTGTCCGTGACTTTTGTGACGAGTAGCGATAATAACGGGGGTTTGTTTGGTAATATTACTGTTAGCTTCTACTATAATTGGTACAACTAAATCAGGTCGTTCTACTTTCTGAAATCCATAGTTATTAATTACTGTTAAACTGCCACACAATCCCATCAGTAAGCAAATGATAACAGCTATTTTTTCTTGAGATTTTCCTAAGATAGCACCTACTAATAAAATAATGCCAGGGAAATAAATAAACTGGAATCTAGCAGATAAAGTTAAGTCGGCACCAAAGATATAAGTAAGAGTTAAAATTAACGCGATCGCACTAATGACAAATCTTGATAGAATAGTAAACTGTAAGTTATTACTATAAGCTTTAAATCCCTTAATTAGTTTGGGAGTCATCCAACCTACAACAACTAAAATTATTGCTCCAGAAATAATCGCTACTACTTCTGCAACTCCTTCTACTGGAAGCAAAGTAAACATTGTAACTATCCAGATCCAAAGTCTTGCTAAAGGTTTATAAAACTCCAACCAAATATTATCTTCAAATATCCAGCTAGTAAGTTGATTATCTGGGATACTGCGCCAAGTAAAAAACCAAACACTACAACCAATAAATGTCCCTAAAATTGCTAGATAAATTCTTTGCCAAAATAGTTTGAAGATGTTACTTTTATCCTTCAGGAACTCTTGCAGCCAATAACCAGACAAGACTATAGTTTCTGCTACTAAAGTTAATCCCAAAAAATAGTGAGTTGCTACACCACAACTGTTAACAATAATCCAAGCAATAACTAGAGTAAAAGGAATTCTTTTGTGTTGCTTTAGACAGGTAATAGTAAAATTTAAACATCCCAGAGAAGCCATAATCCATAACATTGCTAAGGTATAGTGTCTTGCTTCTTGAGATAAATAAATATGCCAAGGAGAAACAGCAATCAAAATTGCCGTAATATGTGCCGTAATTGCAGAGCGAAACAGTAAGCAACTTAAACTAAAGATAGCAGGAATACCCAACACCCCTAATAAAGTACTTAGAAATCTTCCCAACCAAATAGAGACTAATTCTCCACTAGTTCCCAAGAATTTTAACCACGAATGAGTCAAAATAAAATATAAAGGAGGATGGGTACTTTCTGTAAGTAAATTATGAACTACATCTTGAACAGTATTGTTGCTATGTAACTGTAGAGGAGACAACAAAGTATCCACAGAGATAATTTCATCTAAAGGAATAGTGCGGAAACTATTACCCAAACTAAATACTAAAGTCGCCCATTCATCTGACCAAGGTGGTTTTAAATCTAAATTACTGATTCTTAAAATCGCTCCCATTATTATCCAGACTGAAAGTAATAATATATGAGTTAGTAATTTTTTTTGATATTTCATTGATGTTGGGTTTATATACAGTTAATAGTATAGTAATCAAATAATAGATAAGGACATCTCTTAATTCCTCTGCGCGGATGCGTTACCCCCCTTCTCAAGGGGGGATAAAGGGGGGATCATATTATCAAGCTCGTCCGTTGCGCTTTATTTCCACTGCTATATTATCTCTCGCAAAGACACAAAAACACCACCAATCAAAAGTTATAAAATTCAAGCTCATTCAGTCTAAGCAATTAACCATTAACCACTAACCATTAACCACTAACCACTAACAAAAATAAATTTAATAACAATGATACAATCTATGTCGATAGCCAGGAGATTTAAGTTTAAACTGTTCATCAGGAAAACAATTTTTTTCATCTATATCTGTAGAAGCAGAAAAATTAACCAACCAAACATCAAGAGGACGAGGTAATTCATCTATCTTGTCGTTTAAAGCTTCAGTGATTTTAAAAGAAGTTTCGTCTCCTTGTTTATGGAGTAATAAAAACTGTGGTGAATTATCTTGCTCGGCAGACTTTAGTTTATTCCATTCCCAAGCAATTCCCATCATTTCTCCTGTTTGTTCGTGAGTTTTATGCACCGTTGTAACTAAAATAGGAACTTCAGGATTAATACTCTGGGCTTCCTTAATTCCTGATACTACTAAATCAGGACGGTCTGGTTTTTGATAACCATAATTATTAATTACTGTAAGTCCCCCACACAAGCCTAATAATAATATAATTACAACTAATTTTTTACCAAATAATAGTGATTTAGTTTTACTTGCTTGCTCCCAAAAGTAACTTAAAACAGTAGCGACAAAAATTAGAATACTAGGGAAATAAAAGAACTGAAATCTTGCTGCTAAAGTTAAATCGCGATCGCCTATATAAGCAAATCCCAATACTAATAAAAGAGCAGATACAATATACTTGCCAATAACTTGTTTAGTTAAATTTAAGTCCACTGAATTCTGTGTTTGATAGCAATACTTCCAGACAGCAATTAACAAGCCAAGCAAAACTAAAAAGATAACTATCCCCGATACAATAGCAATTTCTATAGATGTTCCTTCTATGGGCAATAATAAAATCATGGTACTGATCCAAGCAACTAAACGCCCTAAAGGTTCAAAAAAATCTTTACCCCAAGGATTTCCATGTCCAGTCCAATCTGTTAATTGATTATCAGGGATATGTAACCAAGTCCAAACCCAGATTAAACAACCAGCAATTGTCCCTAAAATTGCCCAACCAATTCTACGCCATCGGGTAGTAAATAAAATCAGATACCAAGATTTTTCCTGTTGGATTTCTTGCCAGTAAAATCCTAATAAAACTATAATTTCTGTAACTAGAGTAAGAGCTAAAAAATAGTGAGTCGCCACCCCCAGACTATTAATAATAACCCAAACCATGATTAGGGCGATCGCAGGATTTTTACGAACTGCTAAACTCTTGATAGTTACTACCAAACAAGCTAAAGAAGCCATCACCCACAAAATTGCTAGAGTGTAATGACGAGTTTCTTGCGCTAGATAAATTCCGTAAGGAGAAACCGCCATCAATATAGATGCAAGATGTCCCACTGTCCGCGAACCAGTAATCAGCCTTCCCAAGCCGAAAATCGCAGGAATACCAATAACCCCTAACCAAGCACTTAGAGAACGAGCTAAACCCAAAGAAACTAAACCTTCTTGGCTAAATAACTTTAACCAAAGATGAGTCAATACAAAATAAACTGGAGGGTGGGTACTCTCTCCCATCAAATAAGTTACTACATCCTGTGGTGACGTTCCTTTATCTAGTTGTAGCGGTTGCAAAAGAGTATCTAGAGAAATAATTTGTTCTAAGGGAATGGTCTTAAAACTATTTCCTAAACTAAACACCAAAGTAGCCCATTCATCAGCCCAAGGTGGTTTCAACTCCAGGTTAGTTAACCGTAAACCAGTACCAACTGCAATCCACAATAGCAATAAAATCCAGTGAATCCAGCCATTTTCTTTTTTTGACCCCATTCCCTTTATGTATAATTCATGCCATGCAGATTTTATCTTAAATGCAGTTTAAGAAATATTGCAGCAACTCAAGCAACAGCTATCTGCATAGCATATTAAGATTACAACTTATAATTTTTTCAGTCTTAAATCATCGATCGTTCATTACTTACTACTTACCTTGTTCAATGTTTAATAATCAACGATCGATGTTCAATATGTTTAATGTTAAACAATGCTGAACTTTCAAATACAGTCAGATAGCGACATTCCAGCCTCTAAACAATTATTTGACCAGATCCAATTTGCGATCGCATCTGGGCAATATCCCCCCAGTCATCGTTTACCCAGTACGCGACAGTTAGCGATGATTACAGGGTTGCATCGTAATACCATTAGTAAAGTCTATCAACAATTAGAAGAAGCGGGATTAGTAGAATCTGTTGCTGGCTCTGGTATCTACGTAAAAACCCAAGAAAGAAAAATTGTTGAGTCAGATTCCCCTCTTATTGCTCAAAGTAACATCATTGAAGAAAGTATTGACCGTCTTTTGCAATTAAACTCTAGTTTAACCCAGGTTAAAGAGTTATTTCTTGAAGAAATTGACTGGCGTTTGCGCTGTAAAGAAAAAGTTATAGTGACTGTCCCCCATAGAGATTTGAGTGCTGGAGAAATTATGCAGCAAGAATTATCAGCATCTCTCAATATTCCCATAGATTTAGTTACTTTAGAAGATATTGAGCCAATTCTCGCTGAAACTAACTTCGGTACACTAATTACTAGTCGCTACTTTATCAAAGAAGTATTAGAAATTATACCGCCGAGTTCTTTCCGAGTCATTCCCATTGATATCTACGACTACAGTAAAGAATTAAAAATGATTAATAGCTTACCACCCCAAGCCTGTTTAGGGATAGTTAGCCTCTCTCAAGGGACTCTGGATGTTGCTGCTAGTATTGTTCACTCTCAAAGAGGGGATGAATTATTAGTTTTAACTGCTCCTACTAGTGATCGCCAAAGATTAATGGCAGTAGTCCGTACAGCACATACTATAATTGTAGGTCCTTCTAGTTATGATGTAGTAAAACAGGCAATCATAGCTGCTAGACCCGATTTAATCCGCATTCCAGAAGTAATTTGCAGCGACAACTACATCAATAGTAAATCTATCGACCTACTAAAACGAGAATTAGATCTACAATAATAAATCCACACCTGCTAATAATTGAGAAAATATATGGAAACTAGACGAGTTGCAGACATTCTAAAAAACGGTCAACCAGAAGAAACAGTAATAATCAAAGGTTGGGTACGTACCAAAAGAGAATTAAAAGGGTTTGCCTTTACCGAAGTAAATGATGGCTCATCCTTAGCTGGTCTGCAAGTAGTCCTTGATAATGAAATACCAGACTATGACACTATTATCAAAAAAGTTAATACAGGAGCTTCTATCGAAGTCGCAGGAAAACTAGTCCCCTCCCAAGGAAAAGGACAAAAAATTGAACTCAAAGCCAATTCTGTAATCATCTATGGGGAAGCAGATCTGGAAACCTATCCCCTACAGAAAAAACGTCACTCATTTGAATTTCTCCGTACTATCAGTCATTTGCGATCGCGTACTAATACTCTAGGTGCAGTCTTCCGAGTCAGAAATGCTTGTGCTACAGCAATTCATCAATTCTTTCAGGAAAAAGGTTTTATGTGGATCCACAGCCCTATTATTACCGCTAGTGACTGTGAAGGTGCAGGAGAATTATTTACTGTTACCAACTTAAACTTAAACAATTTACCTAAAAATGATGCAGGAGAAGTTGACTACTCTCAAGACTTTTTTGGTAAACCAGCTTATCTTACAGTAAGTGGACAATTACAAGCAGAAGTAATGGCAATGGCATTTCAAAATGTCTATACTTTTGGACCTACTTTCCGCGCCGAAAACTCTAACACTTCCCGTCACCTAGCAGAGTTTTGGATGGTTGAACCAGAAATGGCTTTTTGTGACTTAGAAGGAGATCAAAATCTTGCCGAAGAATTCTTAAAATACATCTTTAAATATGTTTTAGAAACTTGTCCCGAAGACATGGAATTTTTCAACAAGTGGATTAATAAAACAGTTTTAGCTACTGCTGATAATATCATCAACAATGAATTTGCAAGAATTACCTACACTAAAGCTGTTGAACTTCTAGAAAAAGCCGATAAAAAATTTGAATTCCCTGTAGAATGGGGCATCGACTTACAATCAGAACACGAACGCTATTTAGCAGAAGAATTATTTAAAAAACCCGTTATAGTTAGCAACTATCCTAAAGAAATAAAAGCCTTCTATATGCGCTTAGACGAAGGAGAAAAAACCGTTTCTGCTATGGATGTTCTCGCCCCCAATATCGGAGAAATTATCGGAGGTTCACAAAGAGAAGAAAGACTCGATGTTTTAGAAAGACGCATCCAAGAAACAGGAATGGAAAGTGATGATTTATGGTGGTATTTAGACCTACGTCGTTATGGTACAGTACCTCATGCTGGCTTCGGTTTAGGTTTTGAAAGAGTGGTGCAGTTTATGACAGGAATGACCAATATCCGAGATGTAATTCCTTTCCCCAGAACACCCTTAAATGCAGAGTTTTAATATTCATCATTTATATAATTCATGGAAGGGAAATATATAATAACTGTTTATATATTTCCCGTTTTGCCCAGAAAATTTCCCAGTTTTTCTTACCAGATGTGAGCGAGAATGCCCCTCTCATTCATGGAGGGGTGAAGCGCGAACTAAGCGTTCAGCATTCGACAGATTTATCTGTCCTGAAATATGATACAATACTTTCAAGTTAAAGAGGTCGAAATGTACGGTTGTCAACAAGTTAAGGTAAGTCAAAATAAAGACTTAATTAATATACTAACATTCCTGTGTCAAGAGTCTCACAAACTCACCAACATGGGGATATATTATGCTAGACAGCTATACTTTAAAGCCAAAAAAGGAATAGGTAAATTTGACTTAGAAAAAATATATAAAACCAATAATCACTACAAAATTTTATACTCCCAAGCTGCCCAACAAATATTAAGAACTGTAGCAGAATCATTTAAGTCCTACTATAGTTTAATCAAAGCTTATAAAGAAGGTAAAATTACCGAACGACCCAGAATACCCAAGTACAGAAAAAAAGACGGATTGGCTACAATTAGCTATCCAAAGCAAGCTCTTAAGCTAAAAGATAATCAGATAAGAGTTCCATTAGGCAAATATTGCCAACGTTGGTTTAAACTAGATAGTTTCTTTATACCAATGCCCAGTAATCTTAATTTTGCCGACATAAGAGAGTTAAGAATTTTACCTAGAAACAAATGTTTTTATTTTGAGTTTGTCTATAAAAAAGAAACAGAAAAAGTAGAATTAAATCCAGATAACGTACTAGGAATCGACCCTGGATTAAACAACTGGTTGACCTGTGTATCTTCTGTAGGTACTAGCTTTATTGTTGACGGAAAACATATTAAGTCAATGAATCGCTGGTACAACAAAAAGGTGTCAACTATTAAAGAAAATAAACCTCAAGGATTTTGGAATAATAAACTGGCTGCAATTACCGAAAAACGGAATAGACAGATAAGAGATGGTATCAACAAAGCAGCGAGAATAGTCATTAATCATTGTCTGGAAAATAACATAGGCACTATCATATTTGGTTGGAACAAAGGGAATAAAAACGAAATTGAATTAGGAAAAAAGAATAACTCTGAATTCGTGCCAATTCCCACAGCACGACTTAAAGATAGAATTGCCGGGTTATGTGAGCAATATTCCATTCAGTTTATTGAGACTGAAGAAAGCTATACCAGTAAAGCTTCTTTTTTAGATGGCGACTATCTGCCAAAGTATGGTGAAAAACCC
>JASJCP010000101.1 GCA_030065935.1 Xenococcaceae cyanobacterium MO_167.B27 | reverse complement strand
TACCGAAATTTCTCTCTTGGCGATGCTTAAATAAAGCCCCTATCTACTGCAATTGCTCTATTCCCCATCACCCCTTGTTTTCAGCAACAAACGGTCGATCTCACTGTTTTGGGTCGCTCCTGTTCCTTCTTTTGAGGGACATCCCTATAGGGAGCGAGCTATCGAAAGCCAGCGCCCTTTTTCTTGGAACGGTGGAGATCATCTTGATGAAGACCTAGAACTTTATCCTTAAGGGATTAAGGATAGATTAACAATACCAGGAGCAAGGTACAGGTAAAAGGTAAAAGGTATGTCAATTTTAAAAGAACGATTCAATTCAATAACTTAAATTATCTAAAAGTCACCAGATGATCCACGTAAGCTAATTCCTCATACTTCATCCCTCATACCTCATCCCTTAGATGACTGTTGGGAATATAACATTTGCTACAGAAGTAAAAATTTCTATAAAGTTAATATTTAAGATACGATATAAGTTTTGATTACTAATTAATTATTTTTTTTGTCAAAACTGCCACTGTACTTATCTTCTGCTTTCCTATTGGTCTATCACGGTAGCCGTGACCCTAGACCTAAAAAGGTTTGTCATCAATTAGCTGGTTATTTCCAGCAAAAATTAGAGATTGCTATCTCAGAATCTCAGGATAATTACTGTTTAAAGAAACATACTGGATACCACTCCCATCAAGTAACTTTGGAATCCTCTCCACCAGAAACCCCCCCTCTAGTGGAAACTGTAGCTCTAGAATTAGCACCATTACCATTGCATCAAAATATTTTACGGTTTGCTGAAAGTGCGATCGCATTAGGCAAGAAAAACCTGGTAATTATTCCTTTATTCCTGAGTTTAGGTGTCCATGTCCAACAAGATATTCCCTCAGAAATTGCTCTGGCTCAAAACCAACTACCAGAATCAATCAAGCTGAAGCTAAATCCACCTTTAGGGAGTTATTCGGGGCTAGAAACCATTTTATGCCAACAATTTCAGCAATTGTCCCCCTCAAAAAGAATTTTACTAGCTCACGGTAGTCGTCTGACAACTGCTAACCAGCAAACTGAATATTTAGCTCGCCAATGTACAGCCCAAGTAGCTTATTGGTCAACAAAACCCAATCTAGAAGCTGTAGTGGAGCAGATGGCAAATAATACCGAAAAAATTGCCATTACCCCCTATTTTTTATTTCCAGGGAGGATTACAGATGCGATCGCTGATAAAATAACTCAATTACAGCAACAATTTCCCTCAATAGAGTTTATTCTCGGTCAACCCCTGGGAGCTAAAGAAACTCTGGCGCAACTCATTTTTCATAATATCACTGCCTAAAGTATGACTCAACAAATCAAAACCCAATGTCAAGGTAAAGTATATCTAGTAGGAGCAGGACCAGGCGACCCTGGACTAATTACAGTTAAGGGAAAAACTTTATTAGAACAAGCCGACGTAGTGATTTATGATGCTTTGGTGAGTCCAGCTATCCTGGAGATGGTTTCCCCTCAAGCCCAAAAAATTGACGCAGGAAAACGGCGCGGTCGTCACTCCAAGTTACAAGCAGAAACAACCCAATTATTAATAGAGTCAGCCCAAAATAATGCAGTAGTAGTCCGTCTCAAAGGAGGCGACCCCTTTGTATTTGGTCGGGGTGGAGAAGAAATGTCCGACCTAATTGACGCTGGAGTCCCTGTAGAAGTTGTCCCTGGGATTACATCCGGTATTGCTGCACCTGCTTATGCTGGTATTCCTGTAACCCATCGTGGTTATAGTTCTTCTGTTACTTTTGTTACAGGACATGAAGCAGTAGGAAAATATCGCCCTAATGTTAATTGGGATGCGATCGCCAAAGGTTCAGAAACTATAGTTATTTATATGGGAGTTTATCAACTACCCAAGATTATTATGCAACTATTGGCAGCAGGGCTAGCTGCTGATACTCCTATTGCTTTGATTCGTTGGGGGACAAGAAGTGAGCAAGCAGAATTGGTAGGTACTCTAGAAGATATCGTCTCTCAAATCGAAGCAACTCAGTTTGAAGCTCCAGCCATAGTAATCATTGGCAAAGTAGTAAATTTACACAATCAATTAGCTATTAGTCGCCCAGCATTAGTTTCAATTCAACATTAAAATTGGGGCTGTTGAATGGGATGATAATTATGATAAAGAGTAATTTTCATGAGAAAATTGCTTAGTTTAATCTATTGTCCTTCTACAGATCCATTCCTTATACCTATGGGCTTTGCCGACCTATCCATTGCGGACATAGCAGCACAATACGATCTTCAGGTAGAAACCGTATTTCATCTTTGCGATCGCTTAAATATCCGCTATAAAAATCAAGCTACTTGTTTAGCATTAGAAGATGCCAAAATGGTTATCCTCGAAATCTTGTCTGCTCAATCGGATGGGGACTCTCAATCTCATCAGGATCAAACTGGTACGGTCTGATAAGGATTAGAAAGATAGATTTAATGTCTCTATTTCGCTGATTTAGTCAAAATTTTTGAGGAGAACAATGTTGAAGCGATTATGTTTAACTGTGGTAGCCAGTTTATTATTTGTTTTTCAATTTAATATCAGCAGTGCTAGTGCTGTTGAATTAGACGAAAATATACGCACTGTTAAACTCAATGACCAAGGAGAAGAGATGGTACTAAGTCTCCAACAAGTTAAACAAGGTCAAAGACTCTTTGTTGACAAGTGTACCTATTGTCATAAAGCTGGCACAACTAAAACTAATCCCAACGTAGGATTAGGATTAAAAGCTTTAGCTAATGCTGAACCTGCTAAGGATAACATTGCAGGAATTGTTGATTATCTCAAAAACCCCGTTACTTATGACGGAGAAATCGAGATTTACGAATTGCATCCTAATACAACTCGTTCCGATCTATATCCCATGATGCGTAATCTCACTGATGAAGAGTTGGAATCAGTAGCAGGATACATTCTAATTCAACCTGAAATCCGAGGTACTATGTGGGGTGGCGGAAAAGTTTATAACTAGATGTTTCGTTAATCACTATAGAATATATTTACTCGATCTCTCTTAAAATAAATTTGAGGGATTGAGTAAGTAGCTAAAATATTTATTAACTGGGAATTTGGTCGTTTTTTTTGGGGCTAAGTTCCCATTATTTTTTTAAGATGATAAAAGATGAGCTATGTGTTTAGCAGTCCGTTTTTCGCGCCACAACCAATGATTATCCTGTCCATGATTTTTAACATAAGAGACTGCTGCTTCTAATATTGTTTGTAATTCATCAAAATTCTCAAAAGTAGAACCAATTTTTACTGGATAATTGATTTGATGTTTAATAACAGGATAGTCAGAAGCTACAATATAACATCCACAAGAGGCAGCATCACTAATTACACCACTAGTACGATAATAATAACGCTCTTGATCGTAATGAATTAATAAAATATCGATTGTTTGAAGGGTTTGAAGATAATCTTCTTCTTTGGTAGTGTCTGCTATATTAATTTTTGATTCATCTAAATATTCTGGTTTTTGAGCTATAGGTGTTCCTATAATTAATTCGACTTGAGGATTGGAATTAATATATTCTTGGGCTTTTTCTATAAGTTTATTGATGGGTTTATCAGCGCGAATCATTCCCACTATGCCAATTTTGAGCTTTTGATTTTCTTTTAATCTTTCCCCTGGTTTCAATCTGGGAGTAACATCATTCCTTAAAGGATGGGGAACGACTATTTTAGATTTTTCTGGTAACTGAAATTTAGGCTCAAGAATATCATCATCAATTTCTAAAAGAAGTACTTTGAGATTTTTAAAAATATTCAAATATAACTTTAAATATAATAAGCCCCAGTATTTAATTTTGCTAGACATAGCAAATTGCTGATTGCCATGCAGCATAATAAAAATTTTTTTCCCAGTTAAAATTAATAAGGGTAATAATAATAGTAAATGTTGATTATAAGCTTCAAAAACTAATATGTTATCGGTTTTTAAATTTAAGGCTTTTATCCCCATTGCAATATGACGATATTCTCGCCGTAGATTTAAGCCAATTGCATATACAGGAATGGCTGTTGTGATATTTTTGAAAATTTCTGGTAGTGGAACTTCAATGGATAAAAATCCAAAATCTTCGTCTGAAATATAATTATTAATATTCAATAAATCTTTTAATCCTTCGTGAAATAATTGCATAGTAAAAATTTTATAATTTGAATAATTATTTCTAATCTACTTGAGCTATATCTAGATTCAATGATAACTAATCAGGGTCAAGACAAAACTTACCATAACCCTTTGATGCGCCTATCAAGATACGGGCGTAAATATCGTACTCTAATTTGGCAAGCGGTAATCTGTTCGGTACTCAATAAAATTTTTGATCTTGCGCCTCCTGCTCTCATTGGTGCTGCGGTAGATGTGGTAGTTAAGCAGGAAGATTCTTTAATTGCTCGTTTTGGGATTAGAGATACTTTTCAACAGTTACTTATTCTCTGTATTCTATCGGTGATCGTTTGGAGTTTAGAATCTTTGTTTGAATATGCTTATGAGAGATTATGGCGCAATTTGGCTCAAAGTATCCAACATAATCTGCGTTTGGATGCTTATAGTCATGTGCAGGATTTAGAGTTGGCTTACTTTGAAGACAGAAGCACTGGAACTCTACTAGCTATTCTCAATGATGATATCAATCAACTAGAAAGATTTTTAGATGTCGGTGCTAATGAAATTTTACAAGTATTAACTACTGTGGTGATTATTGGTGGAGCATTTTTCATCCTCACTCCTGGGGTGGCTTGGATGGCAATTTTACCAATTCCTTTTATTTTATGGGGTTCGATCGCGTTTCAAAAAAAATTAGCTCCCCGTTATGCCAAAGTAAGAGAAACTGTCAGTCTTCTTAACAGCAGACTTGCTAATAACCTGAGCGGAATTACTACTATCAAGAGTTTTACTACTGAAGCTTATGAGATAGAAAGACTCAGACAAGAAAGTGAAGCCTATCGTCAGAGTAACCGTAAGGCGATCGCATTTTCGGCTGCATTTATTCCCCTCATTCGCATGATTATTCTTGCAGGATTTAGTGCCATTCTCTTATATGGAGGGATGGAAGTGGTTAAGGGTAATCTAGCTGTAGGTACTTACAGTGTGTTAGTCTTCCTGACTCAAAGACTATTATGGCCCCTTACTAGATTAGGGCAAACTCTCGACCTCTATCAACGGGCAATGGCTTCGACTAACCGCGTGATGAATCTGTTGGATACTCCCATTGCAATTCATTCAGGAAATTTATCTCTACCTGTTAGTAATATTCAAGGCACAATTAAGCTGGACAATGTTACTTTCGGTTATAACGACAGACAAACTATTATCGAAAATTTATCTCTGGATATTCCTGCGGGTAAAACTATTGCTATAGTAGGCTCTACTGGTTCAGGAAAAAGTACTTTAGTCAAGCTCCTATTACGCTTCTACGAAATTCAACAGGGAAGTATTACCCTCGATGGGATAAATATTCAAGACATCAACCTAAGCGATCTTAGAAAAGCTATGGGGTTAGTCAGTCAAGATGTGTTTCTGTTTCACGGTACGGTAAAAGATAATATTGCTTATGGTACTAACCACGCTACAGAAGCAGAAATAATTACTGCTGCAAAAATTGCTGAAGCTCATGAATTTATCTCTAACTTGCCCAAAGGCTACGATACTATCGTAGGGGAAAGAGGACAAAAACTCTCTGGGGGACAAAGACAAAGAATTGCGATCGCCAGAGCCGTTTTAAAGAATCCTCCCATACTGATTTTAGATGAAGCTACTTCTGCTGTTGACAATGAAACTGAATCTGCGATCGCCCGATCTTTAGAAAAAATCACCCAAAACCGCACCACTATTGCGATCGCCCATCGTCTTTCTACAATCCGTAATGCAGACTGTATCTATGTTTTAGAACAAGGCAAAGTTGTCGAAAAAGGTACTCACGAAGCACTATTAGAGCAAGAAGGAGTCTATGCTAACTTATGGGGAGTACAAACAGGAGTTCAATATTAGTCTATTCCCCATTGCTGTTTCTCAAGGATAAAGGACTCAGAAGTCATCAGTTATCAGTTATCAGTAAAGAGTGAACAGAAAGTGAGGGATGAAAGATTTGCTGATGAATAAGTAATCAGCCTTATTTCCCCCCGGGAGGAGACTTAATAGATCTAGGTATTGAAGCCAAAGCAGATCGACTTTGTAATGAAGTCTCCTTCCCGCCCCAATCCCCCACTCGCGAAGCGACGAGTTGGGTCTCCCCATTCCCTACTCTCGCTTCACCAATCATCATTCCCTGTTTGGTTATCCACATCTTCTGTATGATGGAGATAAGCTTGATTGAGAGAAGAGAAATCTTTTTTGGTGGTAAATTCTGGTAGTATTTCCTGACTAAAAGCTTCTGCTGCTTTGGAGCAATAGCGATTAGGATTAACAATTACAGATAGAGTGCGTCTGACAACTACATCATTAATTTTGGCACGATGTAGCACTCCCATTTGCAATTCCTTTTCGATCGCCGTGGTTGAAACAAAAGCTGCTCCTAAGCCTGATTGTACGGCATTTTTAATCGCCTCAATAGAGTTTAATTCCATTTCTACCTTGAGACGTTTAGGATCGATTTCATAGCGGACTAAAACTTTATCAATCACCTTGCGAATGGTGGATTGGGAATCGAGGGTGATAAATTTTAATTTATACAAATCTTCTTTTTGAATAGTCTCCACTTGCGCCAAAGAATGAGATGGGGGAATAATTAGAGCTAGTTCATCTTCTGCATAGGGGATAATCTTTAAAGTATCTTGTAATTCTGTGGGGACTTCTCCCCCAATGATTGCTAAATCAACTTGTCCATTAGCCACACCCCATGATGTCCTGCGGGTAGAATGGACTTGTAACTGTACCGAAACATCAGGATATTTTTGTCGAAATAAGCCGATCATACGAGGTAGCAAATAAGTCCCTGTGGTTTGAGAAGCTCCTATGATCAGAGTACCACCTTGAAGATTCTGTAAATCTTCGATCGCCCGACAAGTTTCCTGACATAAAGCAATAATTTTCTCACCGTAATTCAATAATAAGTATCCTGCTTCTGTGAGTTTAGCTCTGCGCCCTCCACGATCAAATAAAGGTACAGCCAGTTGCTTTTCCAAATTTTGTACTTGCAAACTTACCGCAGGTTGAGACACATAAAGACTGTCAGCAGCCCTTTTAAAACTACCCTCAGTTGAGATCGCTTTGAGTATGCGGAGTTGATCGAGAGTAAAAGGAATATCAGACATAGAATTTTATTAACAATGTAGTTAATCAGCGACAAATATTGCTCCAGGGCAGTGTTAATTGCTAACTTAATAATTTGATACGCGATCAGATTATTTGATTATTTGATTCTAATTTCGACAGTAGCACGATAGGGTGCGTATTTTTTATTAATCCTTGTTACTATCGGCTGACCAAAATTGTAGTTATAAATATTTATCTATGACAGAAATATCCTGGATCACTTCTAGCCATTTAATCATGTTAGGTTTATTATTCGGTTTTGCGATCGCCCATAGTGGTTTAGCAGCCTTACGCCCTTGGGGAGAAAGTAAAATAGGAGCAAGACTCTATCGAGTTTTGTTTGCTTTAGTGAGTATTCCTTTTGCAACAGTTTTAATCATTTATTTTTTCAATCATCGCTACGATGGATTGCAATTGTGGCAATTTCAGGGAATCCCAGGAATTCAAACTTTAGTGTGGATACTGTCTTTTATCTCCTTCATTTTTCTTTATCCAGCTACTTTCAATCTCTTAGAAATTGCAGCTATTCAAAAACCCTTAGTACATCTTTATGAAACAGGTATTATTCGTATCTCTCGTCATCCCCAGATGGTAGGACAAGTGATCTGGTGTATTGCCCATACATTATGGATTGGAACAAGTTTTACTCTAATTACTTCTATAGGATTAGTTGCCCATCATATTTTTGCAGTCTGGCATGGCGATCACAGATTAGAAGCTAAATATGGAGAAGCTTTTACTGTAGTGAAACAGCGCACTTCAGTGATTCCTTTTTTAGCTATTCTCGACGGCAGACAAACCCTAAAATGGCAAGAGTTTTTGCGCCCTGCTTATGTGGGAGTAGTAGGCTTTACTTTACTATTCTGGTGGGGACATCCGTGGTTGCTAGAAGTCACTTCTAGAGTGCAGTGGTAAATTCTGGTATTTAAGTATCTGTTCTTTGATCCCAATTGGTTGTAGCATAATCCCAAGTATATAAAATATTTTGATAAGAATTTTTGGTGATATGTTGCAGGTGGTTAATGAAAGAACTTTTGAAGCAGAAGTATTACAATCTTCTCAACCAGTGTTAGTACATTTTTGGGCTCCTTGGTGTGGTTTGTGTCGCATGATTAACCCCATGCTGCTGCAATTACAATCCAATCTAGAGCAACCTATTAAATTAGTTACGATTAATGCTGATGAAAATTTTAAGTTATCTAACAGTTATCGTTTGAGGAATTTACCCACCTTATTGCTATTTGAGAATGGATATTTACTGAAGCGGTTAGATAATGTTCACAGTAGAGATGGGATTTTTAACAGTGTAGAAAAACTTTTAACTCTTGAGGTTAGTAAATCCGCTTGATTGCTGGTTATTATCTGCAATTCATCAATTACCTATACTGTAGGGGCGCAAGGCTTGCGCCCCTACAGTTGTTAACGGTTAATTGTTAATGGTGAATTGTTAATGGTGAATTGTTAATAGCTGATTAGAAAGACGCTTGAGATTGAAATAGCTCGAAAACTTGGCGACAAAACAGTTTTAGTTTAGTTGCTACTTCTTCTGTAGGAAGATGTTTGCCACCTAGTTGCCAATTTTCGATGGTAGAAAATCGCCAGACTTGTCCGAGGTGACTAAATCCTGCTGTTTCTAAACCAATGAATTTTTCTTCTTGGTCTAGAGGGTCTTGGTAAAAGCGAATCTGTACTAATATACTATTACTTTGCAGTTTCCGACTCCAGCCAGGAAAGTGAAACCCAAGATCAATAGAGTCAGGATCGACTAATTCTAGAGTATCTGGGTCATTTTTCCAGGGCTTGAGGTCGGCTTTGGCATCAGGAAATTGAGCCTTAAAGAGAGTCACAATGGAAGCTATTTTAGTGCTTATCTCTAGTCCCTTAGCTCTCTGAGATGCGTTCACGTGCGATCATTCTCCTCTAGTCATACTGTTATAAAACTATTTATGACAGAAGATTACTATTTGTGTTGTAGTTTGTTAACCAGTTTTGCAACTATTCCCATTCATCATCAACCAATTGTTTATTAAGTTGAGTAATGGCTAGTTGGATAACTTGTTTGACTCCTGAGTCTGATTCTTGAGTTAAAGCGTTTTGTAAAGGCTCTAGGACAGTGCGATCGCCGATTTTCATCAGTGCCAGGGCTGCGGATTTGCGGTTTTCTACCTCTTGGCGTGTCAATAACTCCAGTAAATGGGGAATAGCTGGTACATGGGCTAAATTTCCTAAAGCTGCTGCTGCTTCGCTCCGAACATTTACCGAAGAGTCCGAGAGAGATTCTAACAGTACTTTAAAGGCTCTTGCTTCTGGCTGCTCCTCAGCAATTTTGGCGATCGCTCCTACTACGGCGGTGCGTACTTCTTCCGAGTCGGAATTATAGGCTTTATAGATTTGTTCTTTGCCTTTTGAGCCGATAAAAGCTAAAGCCCAAGCTGCATGACCTTTGATAGTTTCATCGTTTTCATTTGAGGCTAAAATCTCTAATAGAGGAGTTACAGATTGCTCTCCAATACGAGCTAAAGCACCTACAGAGGAGTTTCTTACTACTTGGTCTTCGTCATTAAGAAAAGCATCTAACAGGGGGGGAATAGTAACAGGATCGGCAATGAGAGTTAGGGTTTTCGCTGCTGCTCTTCTGACTACTTCATTAGAATGATGGGAAAGAGCTTCTACTAAAAAAGGAATTGCTGGTTGTCCCACATCTCCCAAGGCTTCCGCAAAACCCAGACGCACCATCCCCCTAGAGTCTCCGAGACATTCTACCATTTGTTGGAGAGTTTGGCGATCGCTGCTATCAAAAGTCTTAAGAGCTATTTTACTTCTGGTTTGTGCTAATAAAATATCTGTAGCTTCAGCAGAAAGAGAAGAAGAATCAAGAATATTGGTCATAACAAAGAAATATTTTTAAACTGATGGAAAATTACTGTATCAACTGTTTGTGGTTAAAATTACATATTGATTACGGAGGGCTTCTAATTTACCATCAATTTGATCGAGTTGGGGCTGAAGTTGCTCCATCACCTTTTTTTTCGACAATTTAGCTTTTTTGGCAGTTTCCATAGTATCGTTAAGCAAACGCTCCCGATACTGTTCAAATTCTTGGATTACTTCAGCTAACTGTTCTGGGGTAACGGTGGATTGAGTATTCTCACTCATATTTGGCTTTCCTGAATAGTTGTTTTATCCTTAAATATTTTCAGATATTACCACCAAAAAGGGAATCCGCGCGGATCCCATTCATGAAAGAAAAAGACTAAAAAAGTATCTTCAGAAAGTGTGCCAAAAGCGCACCGCGTAGCGGATCTCTGCGAGATCCCACTCTTAACTAAATCCTCTGCATCAAGTCTATTTAACTTTTACTCAATACCCAAATCATGAAAGGACTCGTTTCCCTCTGAAATTCAGCATAGGAGTAATCTCCATATAAGCTAACTATATTAAAACCTTGGGTTTGAACTAGCTCAATAAATTCTTCCTGCTGATGTAAATAAAACTGTACATCTAAAAAGCTTTTACGCTGCATAATTCTATTTTGGTCATATACTTCCCAGAATTGAGTACCTTTAACTAGAGAATCTTGAGGATCATATTGTTCAACACTCCACAGCAACAAACTTCCATTATCATCAGGAAGAAAATATTTTCCTCGTAAAATTAACTGTCCATTAACTGACTTGAGTCTAATCTCAGGATTGTGGAGCGTACAAATAAAGCGTCCTGTCTCTGTTAAGCAATTCCCAATTCCTTTTAATGCTTGACGCTGTTCATCGATACTCAAAATCTCAGAAAAAGAGTTAAACGGAATAATTATCAGGTCGAACTTTTCTTTTAGAGCCATATTTTGCATATCCAACTCATAAACATTGGCAGATAACCCTTTTGCTGCTAGTTTCTGATGTAGAATAGCTAGCATCTCAGGGGAATTATCAATGCAGGTCAGAGATATACCAGCTTCTATCAGTGGAATTGACAAGCGACCAGTGCCAGAAGTTAACTCCAGCACATGATCGCAATCTTTTGCTTCATTAATGAAGAATGGTATATCGATATCCGTCTTGACGTAAGTATCGTACCAATGAGCTATTTGAGAATAATCCATTGCAGACATAGATCAATGCTCCTATTATTTATTTTGAGAACAAATTAGTTTTTTCATGGAGCTTAAGTAGCGATCGCATTCAGAAAAAAATAGCGGTTATTTTAAACCTTCGATCTTTTTAATCGGTAGTGCTATAAGTACCAAGTGCAAAATTATTTGTACATTCTCTATTGTCTATTGCAAGAGTGCAAGAGTGCCTATCTCAACTATCCCTCTTAATGACACGCCAACTACTTAGTTACGACGATCTTTCGCTTCAAAGAGAAAATTGCATATTCTCAATTAATTCCGTCGTATTAAAAACCATACAAAAATTGTGGGGGAAAGGAATTAATCAAATGACTTTAATGAAACAAATAACCACTACGATGACATTGACATTAGGCTTGTTATTAGCTTCGACCCCTACGATGGCACAATCTCTGAGGGAACAATGGCAACGGGGCTTAAGTGGTAGCAAGCTGAGTCATTATTCAGGTTCACTAATCAATTCTAACAGTACCCTAACAGTTATCAATTTTTGTCGTAATGGTCGCTACAGTTATTACAGAGAAGGAAGCTGGACTGTACCTGGTCAAGCAGGAGGAGCTTCCAATAATAGAATCAATGGTCGTTGGAATATTCAGCAACAAGGTAATCAAATCATGTTGGTGTATGTTACTGATCGTGAAGATAGGGGTTTTTTCCCCCTTTACTTACAGAATAATGGGCGGGTAAATATAGGTGGAACTCCATTTGCTATACAACAAGGAGGTGCTGGATGTTAGTTATAGGTTTCAGTGATACTCCCTTGGCTGGTATAGCACGAGGGCTGTCTTTACAACATTGATAGCGTCCACTTAGGTCTAATTTAATTGATGAAGCAGGAAATATTTTGATGGGAGATAATGGGGTTTTTTGCGTTACTGCTCTGTAAAACCTACCCAAAACTAGACAAGCTAGATTGGCGTTTACTATCTGCTTCACACGGGACTGTCGGCAGCACCCCATCCACAGACCTTAAAGTGACCGAACCAGCCACTAGAGATTGAAGATTTAAACTAGCGTTCAAATCTCTATCTTTATATTTATTTAAATCATAAGATTGAAAATACAGATTTTTGGCTTTATTTGTAATTGTAATTTTCCAAATTTTATCTTCCAAACTTAAATTATTTTTATGATTATATTGTTTTTCAATTTTTATATAGCCTAAAGATTCAAGTAGCTCTATATCTTGTTTATTTTTACTACAGTATTCGTTATTTACATTAAAAAGATAAAATTGTATATAACTTTTATTCTTGATGTCTATTAGTAAATTTTGCTGATTTCTGGTGAGCTTTTTAAGCATTAAATTTATTCCTATTTAAGTTGTGTCAAAGTCCCATGATTACAATATCTATGGCTGTATTTTACAAGTTTATTTTAACAATTTAATATATTGAGTAACTATGGAGCCACAAAACAGGCATATAGAGATATTGTAGGCTTTTGAAGGTATTTCATGAATTATTTATATGATACAATTTTAAGAATCATTATTATATGATGTTTTTTTAAAGAAAATATTTCTATTTTATAAACTTCATTTGACGTTCAAATTAATTGATAAATTTTCTACTAGAATCTTGATAAATTAATTAATTGATAATCTAGTAAAATGTTTAATTAAATAATATTGAAGTCCTCTTGAGAGGACTTGGGTTCTTAGCCAAGAAATTTATTTATTGCTGATTTATTGCTCCTGGTGGAAAATCTGAGTTTACCATTTCCATTAGATTGAACCATTGCATCACCTCCTTGCCTTTTATTAGATTGCGGTATAGCCTGATATATAAGGAGATAGAGAGAATTAAGGCTGCAAAATTTCCTGACTCTCTTGTAAGTCTCAACAGATCTGAGAAGGGAAATTCAAGGTTTAATAGTGATTTACTAGGTTTTGTTAACATTTAACGGCTACTCTAATGAAGTAAGGTAAATGGTATCCTGATTAAACCGCAAGTGTATAGATGACCCGTCCTCTATAATTAATTTTTGTTGCGGAGGAGTGTCGGGAATTGGGCTTGAAAAATAAGTTATTTAATTGACCGTAGGTCTTTAACGGGGGAATTATTCACCCCCTCCAAACTCTCATCAGTTAATCGATAAAGATATGGATAATAGATTTGCCAATATGTTTAACTTAACAGAGGATCAAGCGATCGCTCTGTTGAAAAAACCCCTAGAAGAGTTGCAAGAAAAATCAGAGCGTTATGTCGCAGCTTCCCACCTGATCAACTTTCCTACAGAAAGAAGTATTCAAGCTCTCGTTGAAACCATCGAAGACAACAACCCTGATATGTTTCATCGCATTGCAAGGCGTAAGGCGGTGGAAAGTTTAGGAAAAATGAGAATTAAACAAGCTCTTCCTGTAATTACAACTTGCTTAACGGATAATGACCCCTATACTGTAGAAAATGCCATCTGGGCGATCGGAGAAATTGGTACAGATGACGAGAACATATTAGAAAAGATCGCATCTATATTAGAGAAACCCCAACAAACTTACCGTTTAATTATTCAGATTCTCGCTCGATTTGACTATAAACCAGCTTTAGACCGTATTAAACCATTTATAGAGTCGGAAGACGAAACCATTGCTAGTGCTGCGATCGCTGCTGTAGCCAGTCTCACTCAAGATTACAGCCAGATGAACAAAGTTGTTGATTTCTTACAACACAGTAGCGTTAATGCCAGAAGACTCTCTATTCAAGATTTAATTGATACTAAATACTATGATGCTATTCCCCACATTGCTAAATCTCCCATCTCTTTAGTGTTTCGCCTCAGAGGAATTAGACTTTTAGCAGCAACAGGTATCCCTTCAGGAACAATTACTTTTGCAGAAATCGAAACCTATCTAGATCGGGTAATCTGCGATCGCCCATCGGATTTAGAGATGGTACACGAATACGACCAGCAACCATCCCTAGAATTTTTAATTAAAGAATTGTATCAAACCGATTTTGGACGCTGTTATCTAGCAACTAAAACCTTACTAGAACTTTATCCCGAACAAGCACCAGAAGCCTTAATAGAAACTTATGCAGCAGAAGCCAGAAGCGATTATGGAGCGCATTATCACGTAGTTAAGCTCTTAGGTTGGCTCAAATATCAGCCAGGAAAATCTATAATACTCGAAGCCTTTAACAACACACAACCCCAATTTCAAAAATCCCGTGGGGCTGCTGCGATAGCACTTGCCAATTTAGGGGCGACAGATGCAATTCCCCTATTACAAGAAACTATTAAAAGCCGGATCTTTGATTTAAAATATGCTTCCCTATTAGCATTAGAACAGTTAGGAGCAAAAGAAAGCTGGTCTATGGTAGCAGAAGATCAAGACTTACTAATTAGACATAAGGTGGGGAATAGAGAGTAGGGATGAATTATGAGGGATGAGGAGTGAGGCGTGAAGTCTAGGTAGGAGGTCAGAGGTCTTCCCGCACCGAAGGAGACTTCACAACAAAGCCGATCTTCTGGCTAATTACCTAGATATATTAAGTCTCCTCCCGGGGGGAATTGGGGAATTGGGGAGAGTCGGGGACTGAGAGAAATACTGGTTGATGATAACTGATTACTGATAACTGATTACTTCCTCATCGCGAAGCGACGAGCGTTGGTCTCCTTCATCCTTTATCCTTCATCCTTCTGAGTCCTTCATCCTTCAGAACAATAGTTAAATGATTGGTTATCTCAAAGGAAAAATAATTCAAGTCAGTAAAAATCTGAGTAATCGCATTATTGCTGTTATCGAAGTCAATAACATTGGTTACGAAGTACAAATTACACCCCGTTTTTCTCGTCAATTAAAAACTGCGACAGAAACGGATATTAAAATTTTTACTCATCTGCAAATACAGGAAGATAGACAAGTATTATATGGCTTTCCTTCTGCTGCGGAAAGAGATTTATTTCGTCAATTAGTTAGTGTGAGTGGTATCGGGATGCAACTGGCGATCGCATTAATAGATACTCTTGGGATTTCTGACTTAGTAGGTGCAATTATTACTAGTAATATTCCTGCTTTAACTAAAACTCCTGGGGTGGGCAAAAAAACAGCAGAAAGAATTTCTTTGGAACTAAAAAATAAACTATCGAAATGGAAAGAAATTGCTGATATTTCTGTTGACATTTCCGATACAAAAACGAGTCTTGCTAGTCCAGAGTTATTAGAAGATTTAGAAATGACTTTACTAGCTTTAGGTTATACCGAAGAAGAAATCGAAGACGCGATCGCAGCTATTAGTCAAGACCAACAAATAGTCAAAAATCCTAATGTGGAAGAATGGATTAGAGGGGCGATCGCTTGGTTAAGTGGTGAGTAATTAAAAATAAAGGAGTTTCTAACTATGTTACTCGACCTACTGAACCAGGTCGAACTTATCGCCGACATAGTAATTTTTCTATTGGTTTGCATGGTCAAAACTGAGTGGATTCAATTGCCTTTTTCCAAGATATTGTTAAAGAATTACTCCGTACATCGGGGACTTCTTAGAGCGTCAGTTTAAACATTTATCGGTGAGGGAAAAGGAGGTAATATATTGGAGATGATACTCGCTCAAGACTCCAATTATTTAGAGAAAAATTAGAGTGCATAATGTCGTGAACAGCGTCGGTCGTGTAAGAAAAGAGCTTAACAATCGGTACCTAAACTTTAACTGTAATGAGTATGAACAGAAGCGCTCAAATCGCCAATATTATTGAGAAACGCCAACCTTTGGCCAATAAAATTGAAGAGGTAAAAGTAAATTTAAACTCTCTTTCCTCTAGACTTAGCTATCTAGAAGATTATCGCCAACAGCTACTGAGCAAGGTTGATGAACCAACCATAACTGGACGCTTAAAGGAAATTGATTTTTCCAAGATTCAGCAGAATATTGCATCTGAGTTACAACTACTGGATAAGCTCAAAACTCGTTTCTCGCGAGATACTCTTAACATCGGTGTTATTGGTCGAGCAAGACAGGGTAAGAGTCGTTTATTACAAAGTTTAACTGGATTGACCGCAGCAGAAATTCCTGATGGTAGTGGTCAACACTGCACGGGGGTTCGCAGCACAATTCACCATAACCCAAATGTTGAAACCTATGGTGAGGTCTTGTTCTATACAGACCGTACTTTTATGGATGAGGTTATTGCTCCTTACTATGAGCAGTTAAAATTGGGTACTCAACCAATTAATATCGATGATTTTGCCAGAAAAGACCTACCTTCGCTACCGAACGACCTTAAGGGTGCAGAGGTTAATGCCAAATATGAACATCTACGCGGATATCATGAGAATGTAGATCAATATCGTCTACTGTTGCAGACATCTTCCCCACGCCTGATCAAGAAAGAAGAGATTCGAGAATATGTAGCGCAAGAGAACCTCCAAGGGGAGCGCATTTATTTCAACTATCTGGCAGTTCGAGAGGTCAAAATTATTTGTAACTTTCCCAAGGATGATCTGGGAAAGATTGCTTTAGTTGATATGCCGGGATTAGGAGATACAGGAATTGGTGATGAAAAGAGGATGGTAAAAACCATTGGTGAGGATATTGATGCGGTGCTATTTGTCCGTATGCCAAAGAGTACAGGGGACTTTTGGGGAGACGTTGATGTGCAACTGTACGACACAGCCTATAGAGCTTTGAACGATCTGCCTCTCCCACTATGGTCTTTTATGATTCTCAACAAACTGAGTGATGAGAGTAACTTAAAACTCTGCGAACAATTGAAAACCGACATTACCAACAAACATATCAATGTTGCAGACTGTGTAATAGCTAACTGCGCTGAAGCTCAAGATGCTAACGATAAGGTTTTAGATCCGATTCTTAACTACTTAGCTAACAAAATTACTGACCTAGATCGGCAATATGCCTCTGCTTGTCAGGATCGACTCAAGCAACTCCAAACATCAGTGGTGGCTGAGTTAAAGAAATCCCGAAACGCATTAGGACAAGCACAAGAGTCTGTAGAAATGGGTGAATTTCTACGATTATTTAAACGGCTTTGGACAAATTTGACAAGCGGTCTTGAAAAACTACTCAAAAAACTGAGTAACCAAATTAATGAACAGGATCGAGACTTTAAAAAATCCGTAGATGAGGCTATTCAAAAATGTTACAACGATACTAAAATCCCGTCATCTTTGGAAGAAATTGATGAAAGGCGTAATAGTCGAGGTAGTTTTGATAGTGCCTATAGCGATTACCTAAATGAAATTCGCGCTCACCTATCACAACATTTCTTATCTCTAGATGATGGTTTGAAAAGTTCCTTAGATCGGGTGAAATCTCTGGTAGTAGAAGTCTTAACTGAACCTGAAAAGGTAAATTTAGGAGGTATTACAGAAGCAAAAGGCTCTAATTTTCTTGGAGCGATGGCTAAACTACTACCTGATGAAATTTTAGAAGGTCAAGCCAGTAGATTAAAATTTGGATTCCAAATGCTCTCTGAGTTTCAGCTTTCTTATCGAGGGACTATCCAACATAGAATTCGTCAGTGTCTTGATGGATTGACTCCTGATAGGACTACTCTAAAGCTTTCTAAATCTCCCAATTCACAGCAAATCAAAAGCAATCTTGAAGCACTTCATGCTGAAGCTGTTTTTCAATGCGAGACTGCCTTAGAAGAATTTCTTTCCGAACCTTCTCAAGCAGCTTTTGCCATAGTAGAAGAATTTCTTGACCGTGTACTTCGTGCTGAAGAAGTCGAAGATGAGTGGCAAACCTTTCTTTACCAAGAACGATCTTTAATCTGGCCTGAGAAATTTGAGCTACTGGGTGAACGTTCTAGACTGCGCCAAGAGTGGCTAGATGCAGTAGAAAAGGCTACAAAAGCAAATCAGCAAGAGTTGGTGTCATTATTCAAGTAACACAGCAAGGAGAACCAAATGCCCAAAGAACTTAAAGTCACAATGCTAGGACATAGAGGTGTAGGGAAGACCAGTGTTTTAACTGCTATGTATGAGCAGTTCTATGATAGGTTTGAGGAAGCGGATTTGCAACTGACTCCCGATCCTGAAAGTTCCGCACTTCTGCAAGAGCGTTTAGGAGAGCTAAAAGGTCTGCTTAACGATTTTGAAGCGACGGGAGGATTGGAAGGAACAGAGAATCCCCAATCTTTTAATTTTGGTCTAGGGAAGATTGGTGCCAAACCATCTTTACAACTGACTTTTCAAGATTTTCCTGGGGGCTACCTGGATGATAAGGATGGGGAATTTCTCAAAAAGGTAATGCGTGAATGTGTTGCAGTTCTGATTGCTATTGACGCTCCTGCACTCATGGAAGCCAAAGGCAAATGGCATGAGTTGATGAATAGACCCAAGCAGATTTGCGATATTTTTAGAAGAAGCTATGGAAATTTAAAAGAACCTAGGCTCGTTATCCTTGTTCCTGTTCGTTGTGAGAAATATTTACAAAACGAAGAAGATGCTAAAAAGTTACTATACTGCATCAAAGACCAATATGCTGAACTATTTGGGTTCTTCAAAAGCGAAAATTTGCTTACTAAGATTGCCTGCGTAATCACACCTGTTCAAACTGTAGGAACTGTGATCTTCAATAATATTAGAGTAGAGAATCAAAGACCGCGTTTTTACTTTCGCAAAATCAGTCATGATGCTCAATATCTTCCAAAAGATAGCGATCAGCCGTTACGCTATCTTTTGAGTTTCCTCCTAAAACTTCATTACGATACGAAATGGGGACCATTAAATCCTATTCGTCGTTGGCTAGGTTGGGATAAATTTCTTTTAAAAGCTGCTAGAAAATCTGCTGATAAATGCAAATCAGCTGGTGGATTCGCAATCATACAAGGCCAAGATAGATTTGAGATTAATAAATAGGAGTTAGCAATGAAAATTTATGTTCAAAGTGCGGGTTTTTCTCAAGAACAGGATTACTCTTGGCAAGAAATTATCAAAGATGAACAAAAGCAAATCGATGAACCAGATTGGGTTAAAGAAAAGAAAGTCTTGCTCCAAACTGAAGCTCATTCGATCTTTTTAGGGCGTGAAAGTAATAACTTAATTTTACTTGTCACAGGAATGAAAGCAAGCAAACGTAAAGATTATCGTGGTCGCACTATACGCAACTCTATAGCGTTGATTGCTCAAGACAATGAAGATAATGAGCAAAAAATACGAGGAATTACTGTACTTGCATTAGAGGGAAAGCTAGAAAATGACATTGACAGTGCTATTAAGGAAGGAGGGGAATACGGATTTGAAGTTTCTTATGAAACAATCGACAATCTTATTAAAGCTTCGCTTCAAACCAAGAACTCCACTGGAACGAAGCCTGTAATGATAGGAAAAAACTCAGAAGATAATAGAAAAATTATTGCTGATGAACTCAAAGAATATCGTCTACCTCAGAAAACCAGTGCTTATGCTTCAGAAGCATTAGTAGTTGTCACTGGAATTAAGAAAGAAGATGATCTCAAAAAAGCAGGAGTTTGGCGGGCATTATCGACTCTTATAGAGAAAGAACAGCTTACGAAGTATGAGACCCCAAATCAAGTTCAAAAATTTTTTCCAAGCTCTCAAGAAAATAGAAAAGCAAATGTAAAATTGATCATAACATTGATGATTTCTATGGGAGTAATTGGGCTAATTGCTGTATGGCTTTTTAGTAATCCAATGAAATTAGGATACAATAATCCTGCTCCAACCACTGTTTTTTTAGCTGCTATTAGCCCTGGTGGTCAGTATTTTGTAACTACCGATCCTCATGGTAAAGTACTAGTGCAGAATACCCAAGATAAAACTAATAATACCATTGAAAATAATGCTCCTGTCAAATCAGTTGCAATTAGCTCTGATGGAAGTTATGTAGTTACTGGGGATGATACTGGAAACGTGCAATTGTGGGATGTAATTAGCAAAAAAAAAATTGACTTAATAACTAATAATGAAAATGTCAATCCCAAACATGAAAAAGCAGTTTTATCACTGGGCATTAATGCTTATGAGAATAAGATAAAAATAGTTAGTGGTGGTGATGATGGGCAAGTGCTGTTGTGGAACGTAAATGTCAAGGACGGTAAGGCCGAAGTTAGCATCGAAAAGTTATATCCATGATTAATCTACTTCCTCCTAGCGCTCCGCTACCCTATAATTTATCTCATGAAATTTATTGGGGTTGATTTTGGTTGGATATCTGGTGCAAGTGGTTTATGTTGTCTAAAATGGCAAGATAATAAACTACAGATATTAGATATTACTACCAAGCTAGAAATAGCAACAATTTATAATTGGATAGATCGATGGATAGCGCAAAAAGAGCCAGCCTTAATTGCTGTTGACGCACCAACCATTATTCCTAATCAAACAGGAATGAGAGTACCAGATAAGCTTTCTCATAAATATTTTGGTCGCTATCATGCTGGTTGTTATCCTGCTAACTTGAATCGTCCTTTTGCCGAGCGTACCGTTAGTTTTGGTGATACTTTATATAGTAAAGGATTTATCCACGCTCCTACTATTACAGCCCAAAAACTAGGAAGATATCAGATAGAAGTATTCCCCCATCCAGCCATAGTTAATCTATTTAGTTTAGATAGAATTCTCAAATATAAAAAAGGAAAATTAGCAGACAAAAAAGCTGAACTGCAAAAATTGTCTGACTATATTACTAGTATTTTGCCCAAACTACAACCAAGCTTAAACTTAGAATCTGCCGTTAGTTTGCCTCTAATTCCCCATAGAGCAACTACTAAAGAAGTGAACTACCCGCGATAAATCGCGAGCTTCTAGCTTCCCTGAAGTTATTTGACTTCAACAGCGTGATTGGATATGCTCTCTAGCCGAGAGCATCCCTCACGCTCAATCGGGGATTGCCTCAACAGCGCGGTTGGATATGCTCTCTAACCGAGAGTGCGACCCGTTTCAGCCTAACTACAAGCAGTAATACGCTTGAGGAACGCTGAGGGTATTTTCTGTACCAAGAAAATATAATAACTCTATTAATCATGAGGGTTAAATTCCCTCCGACGAATGAGACGTTTGACTCCCTCTCCTACGTGCATCCAAGTAACATCACGGTTGTGCGAAGCTAGGGGAAAAGCAGATAACTGGTAGCCATCATAACTGGCAACTCTGCAAGGGAAGATGTCTATGCTCAACATGGGCAAGACAGTTTAACTCAATATATTATATTGGGGTGTCTTGCGCTTAACTACCCAGTTAAGTCTAACCATTCGTAAACTCCGTGAAGAGAAAGCAGTGGAAATGGCTTTTACACTGCAACCAAAAGGTACTGGAGGTAAATATTTAGCTCTATCT
>JASJCP010000100.1 GCA_030065935.1 Xenococcaceae cyanobacterium MO_167.B27 | reverse complement strand
GGTAATCTTGTCAGTAGGGATATTGATGAGACGGCTTAATTGCCATTCTATTGCCAGTAGCCAATCAAATAGTATTAATGGGAAGTCACCGATGTCCCGACCCTGTATATATAAGATTGTATAGGTTTTTAGTAGGTGTAAATTAAATGGGTGACAGCTTACCGTTGTCGCCAATACCAACGGTTGACAGTGGTGAAAAATCTTTGCAATCTTGTTGGGAGGGTAAACTCTAATCCAGCAAGTTCTAATGGTAATTCTCCTTTTACCATATATTTTTTAGTAAGTTTAAAGTTTTGAGGAATTTCTAGACCTAATTTCTTGAAGCTAGAAGCACAATTTTCTGTTAATTCTCCTCGGTGAGTACTTTCTCCAACAACCACTAGATTTTGTTCAGGAACATAAAACTTTTCCCCTTCTAGTTTCTTTTTAGGAAAATTGTTCATTTCTTTCGCAACAAAATCATAATCTGGGAAAGATTCAAACAATCTTCTTAAGACTTTAACCCTGATAAATTGAGGTCTCCAACAAGACATAAGTCTTCGACTATCTGTAAAAATAGTCTCGTAGAAAGCAAAACCACTTTTAGTCAAGAGCTTACTATCTTTTTTAAGATATTTATCAGTATGAAAATAAGGTTCAACTGCAATTACTAAAAAAGAACAAATATTAGGATCTTCAATAGTCTTGACTAGTTCATATATTTCTTGAGTTATTTTATGTTTAATTCTAACGAGATACCTATCATCCATGCACCAGTATATCCACTCATTATCATCTAACTCTTCCAGCAAACTTAGGACTGTTGCTTTAATCGGAAATTCTGTCTTAACAAACTCTATTTTATCCCCGTATTTTTGTTTCATAAATTCAGGGTAGTTACTGTTGTAGGGAACTCTATAGACAAAATTATTATTTTTCCAAAAATTTTCATAAGTTTGGATAGTGTGATCGGCAAAAGCCATATATTTATCACAGGTTAATACTACTGCTTTCATCATTATGTTCCTGTTAATATTTACTTAATTAATAAAATTTAATTAACTTGATTGCTCTTCATAATCTAATGCTAAAGTTTTGGGTATAGAGATATTAAGAGCCTGGGCTTTTTCAATATACTGCTCAATTCTTTCTCTACAATAAGATAGACTGACATCTTGACTCCCACCATATTTTTTCTTAGACCCTGGTCTTTGATTAATTTGTTGACTGCATATTGCTTTTGTTGCTTGAGTCGGGGTAATATTGATTTCCTTAAAAAAGGATGTAACTTTGGCAAAATCATTCAATGATTCTAGGCGAACTTCATAAGTTTTTATGTTGGGATATTGCTCTTTAAAACGCATGGCTCTAGCTTCTATATCAATTAAATACGCTATAGATAAGTCCCATTGATCTAAATTTTGATCATTATCAATACAGGGAATAGCAGCTGTAGCAGCATTGGGGCTAGACATCCAAAACTTCCAACTTTGATTTTTCTCTGAGAAATATCCTAACTCAATAAAACTTTTTAATACTTTTGGCAAATAGCGACGTAAAATAATGACTTCTACTTTAGAAAATTCCTGAATAACCACGTCAAAAAATGTTTTGATGAACATATGATTACTTTCAAAGTAAATTTTATTATCAGGGAATCCTAAAAGTAGATCTTTTATGCCAGAACTTTTAAACTTTCTCTTGGCAAAAGATTTTGCATAATCCTCTTGATTAATCAGGGTTAAGTAGTCACCAGTCATTCGGGGATGTGCCTCATGATAACTAATAACTTCTTCAGCAGTAGCTAAAAGTTCTGATAAATAGTTAGAGCCTGCTCTCCCAGAATTAATACAAAAAATAAGTCGATGATTAGTGATTCTTTGATTATTAATAAAGTGCTGAATTGGTTTAATAATTTTGCTATTAATGCGATTTATTGGAAGCAAATCATAGCTTTGTTTATTAACGACTTCTTTCATGGGATTACACTTATTAAGTATTCCATTCATAGGGTTTGTTTTTGTCCCCAATAATGGCATAAAATTTCTTCAGAGTATCTTCTGTTAGTGATGTTTGCCAACTTAAATCTAATTTAATAGATAAATCTTGTGACTTGTGGCTTGCTTCTGGTTGACTTTGAGATTTTTTTATTAAGGATTTAGTTCCTCTATTTCCTGAAATTATGTGGTGTTCATATTCCCAGTAGTTGAGCATTTCAGGACTAAAGTCTATACCTAAAAAATTACAAATATCTTTGGTTGTTTTTTGAGGTTTAGTTGCTAATTCTTCATAAGCTAATTGTATTTTATTGCCTCTTGAAAAATCTTTAAAAAATTTTTCATTATTGGTAACCCTTTTGAGCCATAATTTACTAATATATTCAATATTCTTGTTTCTTCTTTTTAGATAAGAATTTAATACCGCTCTACCATCTCTCACTAGATGTAGTAAATATATATCAAATTCTCGTTTTAATTCTTGCAAACGCAACATACTGGAAATCCAATATATTGCTTTAGTAGAATCAATAATAACATCAGCAGAACTTTTAGAAGCAATTATAGAATAAGGACGAAAGATATCATCGTTAACAAGTTCTCTAAAAAATTTTTCTACCATCAAAGGAATCCCTGGAGATATTCGAGTATTTGATAATCCTAGGGCAAGTTTATTTAGCTCATCTTCACTAAATTTAGTATTCCAAAAATTAGAATCATTTTGAGAAATTGGTTTGTTATTTTTATATAATCTGGGTAAATTGCTCAATTCTCCTACGGTAAAACATTGAGGAGAGCCATCTAAAATTAATGATAATAAGGTAGAGCCACAATGGGCAGTTCCTAAAATAAAGAGAATTTTCTTCTTCATAGTAATAACTATTCAGCAAAACATTGAGATTATACTATATTTATCAGTAAAAATGCACTAATTGACAGCTTAACATTGCAGTATTATAGAAGAATATAAGGTTATATTTTGAAAAATATTCAAGTCTTAGTTTAATGGATTAACCATCAGCATCAAGCAATAGAAGTTTATGATCGAGCAAAAATAGTAAAGCTAATTAAACTACCTCCAACTTTTTCAAGAAAGGATATATTACCTGAGTTAATCTTAACATTGAACTAATATTGTTTAGTGAAGATAGGAACACCAATGATACAGTTTGCTAACCGCATACAACCTCTTGCTAGCAATGTCTTTGCAGATATGGATCGGACGAAAACTGAAGCGAGAAACAAGGGTAAAGATATTATAGATTTATCTCTAGGTTCTTCCGATCTTCCAGTAGCAGAACACATCATAAAAACCATAGAAAAAGCATTACACGATCGCGCTACCTATGGATATGTACTCTATAACGCTACAAGAGAGTTTCGGGAAACCGCAGCTAAATGGTACAGCGATCGCTTTGGGATTGCTGTCGCTCCTGATACAGAAGTTTTACAGTTAATAGGTTCGCAAGAAGGTACAGCACACTTACCCTTAGCAATTCTCAACCCAGGGGATTTTGCTTTACTACTAGATCCTGGTTATCCTTCCCACACTGGTGGAGTGTATCTAGCTGGAGGACAAATCTATGCTATGCCGTTACTGGCAGAAAATCAATTTTTACCTGTTTTTGCAGATATACCCGACTCGGTTGTGAGTCAAGCCAAAATGATGGTGTTGAGTTATCCCCATAATCCTACTACTGGAACTGCAACCTTGTCATTTTTCCAAGAAGCAGTAGCTTTTTGTCAGGAACACAATTTAGTTTTAGTTCATGATTTCCCTTATGTCGATATCTTTTTTGAGGGAACATTAACCCCTCCTTCTATTTTGCAAGCCGATCCTCATAAAACAGTATCCATAGAATTTTTTACTATGTCAAAATCTTATAATATGGGAGGATTTCGGCTCGGATTTGCTATTGGGAACAAGGAAATAATCAAAGCTTTAAGACAAATCAAAGCAGTAATTGATTTTAATCAGTATTTAGGTATTTTAAAGGGTGGAATTGCAGCTTTATCTGGTTCGCAAGAATGTGTCACAGAAACAGTTAATACTTTTCAAACCAGAAGAGATGCTTTAATTACAGCTTTACATAACATTGGTTGGGAAGTAGAAAAACCGCAAGCTACTATGTATCTTTGGGCAAAACTACCTGATATATGGCGTGGAAATTCTGTAGAATTTTGTACCCAATTAGTACAAGAAACAGGAGTGGCTTTATCTCCTGGTTCTGGTTTTGGTAAATCAGGAGAAGGTTATGTACGTTTTGCACTAGTACAAGAGCCAGCACTGTTAGAATTAGCAGCAATAAAAATCTCGGAGTTTTTAGAGAAAATATAACTTGCAATGTTATGTAAATCGGTCTAAGATGATTGACGAGATCACGCAGTGCCTCGCCTTTGGCGAGATTGTACATTCCTTCGGAAAGATCGCATTATATAGAGCTTTCTTACGCCAATACCTATTCCTATTAAAGCTAATCCCAAAGTAGGTGAAACATCAAAAGGTACATTAACAGTTTCGACTGAAATTTCTCCTAAAGTAAATGTCCCATAAGCTTCACCAGTATTATCCCCAAAAAAGAGGAAATTAGGTATTTCATAGGGATTGAATGAACCTACCAAGGGGATATTATCCAAAGGGGGATTACTTGCAGTAGGATCGAAGTTATAAGTACGAAGTGAACCATTAATGACAGAAGAAAAACCGCTACCAGTATCAGCTAGTAATTGATAAGTATTTCCCGATACAGCTAGTTGATAATCTGTACTATTACTCGTGGTAAAAGATTGAGTCTCTGCTTGTGTAAAGTTACTATTTTGGGCAAAAATTTGATCGCCATCAAAACCAATTTCAATTCCTTCATTGCCAGCACCAATTGCAGTTATACTAAAAGCTGCACGATTATTATTATTAGTATCTGAAAAATCATTAGCTGTATCTAAAGCTACGTTAAAAAAGATACTATAACCACTATTTTGATCTAAAGTAGGAAAACTAGAATTAACAAAACTAGAAGTCAGAGGATTATAGTTACTATAACCAGAATATTCTGCACTATTAGCATTACTATCTACTTGCACTCCACCAGCGACAGCAGTTCCAGCTAAAGTTGTAGGGAATCCTGATGAAAGAAGCGCGCCAGGAGTTAACCATTGGGGGCTATCATTTTCTGGTAATCCTGAACCATCATAAAGAGTTTTTGTTAGAGCATCAACTGATTTACTATAAATACAAAAAATAGAACTAATACTTAATAAAGCTAGAATAAACTTCATCTTAAACTCTCTATTATTCTGAACTAGTCAATTAGATCGACGATTATAACTAATGAATCTGGAAATGGGTATTTTAGGAAGAACTAAGCTATATCTTAAGAATAAATTGTGGTGATACCAGAAAAAGCATATTGGTTAGCATGGTCGCAAATCAAGGGAATCGGAGCAGTTTTAATCAGTAGAATCTATCAACACTTTGGCGATCTGTCCCTTGCTTGGGTTGCACCTGTCTCAGAATTAGGAAAAATAGAAGGCTTTGGTAGTAAATTGATCGCCCAAGTTCAAGAAGTGCGATCGCAAATTGCTCCCGAACAACTATTAGCCAAACATCTGCAAGATAATCCCCAATTTTGGACACCAGCCGATCCACAGTATCCCCGTATCTTGTTACAAATTCCTAGTCCGCCACCAGTCTTATACTATGGAGGAAAAGTTAACCCAGAAGAGAACTTAGGTATTACTCCTGTTCCTGCGATCGCCATTGTCGGAACTCGTTACCCCACAAAATACGCCAAAGACTGGACAAAAAAAATTAGTAGATTCCTCACCCAACAGGGTTTTACCATTGTTTCAGGAATGGCTCTTGGTATAGACACAGAAGCACACAAGGGCTGTTTAGAAGCAGGAGGAAGAACTATCGCCGTCTTGGGAACAGGAATAGACATAGTATATCCTAGTAGTAATCGCAAGCTTTATGAGCAAATACAACAGCAAGGATTAGTAATTAGCGAATATTCAGCAAAAACTAAACCAGACAGAGGAAATTTTCCTGCTCGTAACCGTATCATTGCAGGTTTATCCCGCGCCGTCTTAATTATGGAAGCTCCCCAAAAGTCAGGAGCGTTAATTACCGCCCACTATGCTAATGATTTTTGCAGAGATGTCTATGTTTTACCAGGCTCTTTAAGTAATCAACAAGCTCTTGGTTGCTTAGGATTATTAAATCAAGGAGCGCAGGTCATACTAGGAGAAGAACATCTATTAGAGATGTTGCAGACAATACCAGAATTAGACAGCATCGACATTAGGAAAGAGGAATCCTTTGCTTCTCTTGAGAGTGACCAACAGAGTCCTGTGGTAGAAAAGATGGATACATCCCAATTAGAGCCAGAATTAGCTCAAATAGTGCAAGTGATGAGCAGTGAACCTATATCTTTAGATGCGATCGCTCAACAAACTAATTTAGATACAGGTACTCTTTTAGCCAGTCTATCTCAACTAGAATTAATGGGTTTAGTCTCCCAATTACCAGGAATGCTTTATATCAAAGGATGAGGAATGAAGTAATAAGTAATAAGTATGATTTCTCCCCAGTCCCCCGACTCTTCTCACTTCTTATCCCTATGTATTGTACATTAAAAAATTTTAAGAAACATAGGGTTTAATGTCTGTTAACAGTTGTCCTATTTCTCGCTTTGCTTCCATTAATTCATAAGCATTTTGAAGTTGCAAAAAATCCCCTTCTGATAATCCAAAAAAGCGACATAATCTTAAATCCGTATCTGCTGTAACTCTGCGTGTTCCATTAACTATTGCATGAATTCGATTAGATGGTACGCCAATAGCCTTTGCTAAAGCATTTTGACTCATACCAATTTCTTCTAAAAATTCCTCTTTGAGAATTTCCCCTACTTTTGGATTATGTAATAGTTCATTATTCATATTTTTTGACTAGTGATAATCTACAATTTCTACTTCGTTGCTTTGCTAATTAAGAAGCTGGCTGTGGGCAGCAGTCAGGATAAAATGCTTCCTTCTCTCAAGGATTTGATGAGTTGAGGAGAATCTCTCACGTCCGGTGAGAGAGTATGTCAAGGGATAGTGAAAATAACTAGTGCGACAAGCAACGCCCTAAAGTGATAATCTATAAGGTGGCAAAATTTAGACTAAGTTAAGATTACTCTGCCATATAAAATATCTAACCACCAAGTAGAAGCAAAGCATGGTAGCCACAACAGATAAAACAAACGTAGGTAAAATCACTCAAATCATTGGACCAGTTGTCGATGCTGAGTTCCCTAGCGGTAAAATGCCCCGTATTTACAACGCCTTAAGAGTAGAAGGTAAAAACGCAGCAGGACAAGACGTTGCTGTCACCTGCGAAGTACAACAACTACTTGGTGACAATCAAGTGCGTGCTGTTGCAATGAGTAGCACTGATGGTCTAATCAGAGGTATGGACATTACTGATTCTGGCTCACCTATCAGTGTTCCTGTTGGTAAAGCTACTTTAGGTAGAATTTTTAATGTTCTCGGTGAACCTGTTGACAATAAAGGACCTGTTAACACTGAAGAAACTTCACCTATCCACAGACCAGCCCCTAAATTAACTGACTTGTCAACCAAGCCTGAAGTATTTGAAACTGGTATTAAAGTTGTTGACTTGTTAACTCCTTATCGTCAGGGCGGTAAGATTGGTCTTTTTGGCGGTGCTGGTGTTGGTAAAACCGTTATTATGATGGAGTTGATCAACAACATCGCTACTGAACACGGTGGTGTATCTGTATTCGGTGGTGTAGGGGAACGTACTCGTGAAGGAAACGACCTCTACAACGAGATGATCGAGTCTAAGGTAATTGACGCAGAAAACCCAGAAAACTCGAAAATTGCTTTGGTATATGGTCAGATGAACGAGCCACCAGGAGCTAGAATGCGTGTTGGTCTTTCTGCTCTGACTATGGCGGAATATTTCCGTGATGTGAACAAGCAAGATGTATTACTATTCATTGATAATATCTTCCGTTTTGTACAAGCTGGTTCTGAAGTATCTGCACTTCTCGGTCGTATGCCTTCTGCGGTAGGATATCAGCCTACTCTTGGTACTGATGTTGGTGATTTACAAGAACGTATTACTTCTACTAAAGAAGGTTCTATTACTTCTGTTCAAGCAGTATATGTACCTGCGGACGACTTAACTGACCCCGCACCTGCAACTACTTTCGCTCACTTAGACGGTACTACTGTACTGTCTCGGGCTCTGGCTTCTAAAGGAATTTATCCTGCTGTAGATCCTTTAAACTCTACTAGCACTATGTTACAGGCTAGCATTGTCGGGGAAGAACACTATAATACTGCTCGTGCAGTACAATCTACTCTGCAAAGATACAAAGAGCTACAAGATATTATTGCTATCTTAGGTCTAGACGAACTTTCTGAACAAGACCGTCTCACTGTAGATCGCGCTCGTAAAATTGAGCGTTTCTTGTCTCAGCCTTTCTTTGTAGCAGAAGTATTTACTGGCGCACCTGGTAAATATGTGACTCTTGAAGAGACTATTAAAGGTTTCCAAATGATCCTTAATGGTGAACTTGATGAGCTTCCTGAACAAGCTTTTTATCTTGTAGGAAACATTGAAGAAGCTAAAGCTAAAGCTGAAAAAATTAAAGCTTCTGCATAAAACAGTAAACAGTAAACAGTGACCAGTAAAGTGAATGTTTAGATTTAATCTGGCAATTAATTGATTACTCATTGACAACTGAATATCTGGTTGCTGCTTTACTGTATTGCTGTTAACTGATTACTGATTAGTGATAACTGAAAAAGATGGCATTAAATTTAAAAGTAATTGCTCCAGACTGCATTGTTTGGGAAGATAAGGTAGACGAGATAATTATACCCAGCACTACAGGACAATTAGGGATTCTTTCTGGTCACGCAGCTTTAATCACTGCTATAGAAATCGGTGTGATGAGAGTCCGCCCTGGAAAAGAATGGAAAACGATCGCTCTTATGGGCGGTTTTGCGGAAGTAGAAAATGACCAAGTTAAAGTGCTAGTTAATAGTGCTGAAATGGGAGAAGCAATTGATTTAGAATCTGCTCGTTCTGAATTAGAATCTGCTCAAGGTAAATTTGATACAGCAGATAAAGGAGATGATCGCCTAGAGAAAAGCCGTGCTACTCAAGCTTTAAAGAAAGCCAGAGCGCGGTTTCAAGCTGCTGGTGGCATGGTTTCTGTGTAAAGAGCCTAAAATTAGGGCAGAACTAAAATTAACTTTTAGGGGGTTTGGGGGCGAGTAAGTCCCACGCTATAGCGCGAAAGTTCCCATACGAACTTGAGAGTTTAGCGTGCGGATACAATCGCCCCCAAGATAATTATAAAAGTTCGATGCCTTTATAATTAGTAATCTACTGATGACCCCATGTCGTGGTAGACTATTTTCATGATACTTAATATAGAAACGTATCGGGGGACTCCCGAAAAGCAAGAAATTGGCTCTCAAGTCGTACTGTCGGGGAACTTTGTTCTAGATAAGTGGCATTCCAGGGGAGCAATGCTCAATCGCGAGGTTGAGAAGCCTACACTATACTCGAAGAGTTAGTGTAGGAGTATGTCACGCTGTGTTGTTCTAATTCTTTAGTTAGTTCCTGAAAACACTACATCAGGAAACTTAGTTTGGGCTTGCAACATAGTAGTAGTTTTACCGTGTTCTTGCCAAAAATTAATTACTTCTGTAGCTTTATTAAGAATGTTAATGCGTTCTTCTTCAGAAATCCAATGTTTGGCTTCTAGCTCGTCTTGTAGTTGTTGCCAAGCATCATTACGAGGCCAGAAGAAATAAGCAGTCAAGGGGCTTGTTCCTTTACCAACTACTTGATCTACAGCGATCGCAACATCTTTATCTAACCAAAGAATTTTTAAGGTAAATCTGGACTCCAATTACGCCTCCAAGCTTTTTGAACTGATAATTAAGAATAGTTGTGCGTTGTCTATTATAGCAAATACGATGAAAAAATATAAAATGTCTGCGGTAGTGGTTTTTGACATTGATGGAGTAATCCGAGATGTAAGTCAATCCTATCGTAGAGCGATCGCAGATACCGTAGCAGAATTTACATCCTATGCTTATCGTCCCACTATGGAAGATATCGACACTCTCAAATGTGAGGGGGTCTGGAATAATGACTGGAAGGCTTCAGAAGAGTTAATCTATCGCTACCGAGAAACCCAAGGAGAAAACAGAGATAATATTACCCTTGACTATCAGGAAATTGTAGATTTTTTCCAAGGGCGATATCGTGGGAATAACTATGATGGTTATATTGCGGGTGAGCCTTTATTATTATCCAGAGAATATCTGACTGATTTAACGGAAAATGAGATTGGTTGGGGCTTTTTTAGTGGTGCAACTAGAGGTTCGGCGGAATATGTCCTGAAAACACGCTTAGGGCTAGAAAATCCCATTCTGGTAGCGATGGAAGATGCACCAGGAAAACCCGATCCTACAGGATTATTTACGGCGATAGCTTACATTGAATCTGCAACCTCAGAAGATAGTTTTGCACCTGTTATTTATATTGGTGATACTGTAGCAGACATTTACACTATCAACAGAGCTAGAGAACAAAAACCAGCCAGAGATTGGATTGCAGTGGGAGTTTTACCGCCTCATGTCCAAACTGCTTCTGACAAGAAACAAAATTATGCTGGAAAACTGGAAACCGCAGGAGCAAAAGTAGTTCTAGATAATGTGGAACAATTAAACAGTAAGTTTATTGCTCAATTACTCAAGGAGAGTGAGGAGTAACCTTCGTTAGTCGCTTCGCGGTAAGATATGGCGATCGCTAATTTGGATAACAGCGATCGCTAACTCCCTATTATACCGTTTTTATTTAAGTTGGCTACAGACGGATTGGGGAAGTAGGGAAGTGGGGAAGTGGGGAAGTGGGGAAGTGGGGAAGTGGTATTAGATGGGTTATTTGTAGCAAATATGAGCGCAATTTGGTATTTTAATTATTCAATGAAAATATTAGGTTTATTCTTCAATTTTGGCTCTTATGCTTCTTTCAATTAAAGGTACTTGGAAACGAACTCGATCTTCGTCATAGGATTCTAAAATTTCTTTTTCGATTAGTTTGCGCCAAATTTTACGCTCTTTTGCAGTTGGAGAAACGCCATTAATTAAATTTCTAATAGAATCTCGTTCCTCTGAATTTAGGGTTATATCCCAGAATTCATTAAAATAAAGACTACCACTTACTAATGCTTTAGGGATAATGCTTTCGACATCTTCGGGAGTAGCCTTAATATTGAGAGGGTTTTGATGATGCTTTCCGTTTAGATGGTCTACTAATTCAGAACAGAGTAACTGTACTAGATAAGGTTGAGAGCGCGTCCAATAGATAATTCGTTCTATGGTTTCTGGAAAATAAATATCGGGAAAGTTGGGTACGGGATGGGTAATTAATTCCTCTGCTTCAGGCTTTTCTAAATAAGTTAAACGAACGTAGCGGGTACTAATAAGATAATCGCTCCAATAACTTTCCATTTCATCTAGAGTATGAGAACCACTAAAAAGCAGCGTCCAAGCAGAACGATTTTGGATAACGTAGCGTAAAAAGTTTAGCGGTGCGCGGGGGTTGGTAGATTCGGTAGTAGAAATTATTTCCTCAAGACGTTCAAATTCATCCAAACAAAGTAAAAATCTTTTTCCTGGTGCAGTGCATTCAATATCGGTAAACCAGTCTTGTAAGGTCAGAAAAGGATCGGTTTTTAGTTCTTCTTTATCAGGAAGAGGCAAAGTTAAATTACGGGAAATTCTAGCAGAGTCAATTATTTGCCGTACTAAGGATTTTGCTAGTCCTGGAAGATTGTTAGTAGAGGCAATGCCTTGTACATCTACCATCAGGGGAATTAAATTTCCTCCTACTTTCTGGGGTAGATATTTGAGAGTAGAAGTTTTACCCGTGCGTCTGTTTCCATAGAGTAATAGGGTAGGTGGAGGAGACCTCAAGGCAATATTTTCAATTTCCCGAAATAGATCTTGACGACCTTTGAAGCGAGTTTTAGCTGTTTCGGGGTCTAAAGCTGCTCCAGCAATGTAAACTTGAGGGATTTCTTGGGCATAATCGGTTTGTTTTTGTAAGTTGCGTCGTGCAGTTTCCAGGATACTTAACCATCTTTGGGCGATGGTACTAGAAGCAGTAGCAAAGCGGGGATTTTTAATAAAAGCGAAGCTATTTTGCATCTGAGTCAAAGAGTCAATGGGATTTTTCAGTAATTCCACCTTGCGATAAACAGAGGTTGCCATGTCTGCGGATTCGACGCTACGACTAATATCGAGAAACTGGGGTAATACCGTAGCAATTTCGGGAGGGGAAGGGGAAGGAATCCAAGCTAATTCCTCGGTAATGGCAATAATATCGCGGAAAGTGCGACAACGTTCCAGGGTATCTAGGGCGATATTAACTATGGCTCTTGCTGCAACTTTTTGTTGATAGGTGGAGTTAGTCAGATAAGCGATAGTTTTACGGGCTGCGTTAGGGTTTTCGCGGTATGCCTCTACTAGCATAGTATCCATCAAAGGTAGAGGTAAATAGATTAATTGATCGAAATAGGGAGGTAAGTAACGTAGTCTTGATGCAAATCTGCCCTGACGTGTGAATAAAAACAGCAATCCCATCCACAACAATTCAGGCAACCAAAAATAAACCCGTAGTACTCCTAAGACAAAAGCTACACCCAATGCTACACTTGATGCTACATCAAATACTACATTTGATAATACACTCAATGCCACACCAAATGCTACACTCAATGCTACACCAAATGCTACACTCAATGCTACACTCAATGCTACACTCAATGCTACACTCAATGCTACACTCAGTACTACGCTTGATGCTACACTTGATAATACACTTGATAATACACTCAATGCTACACTTAGTACTACGCTTGATGCTACACTCAGTACTACGCTTGATGCTACACCAAATGCTACACTTGATAATACACTTGATAATACACTAAATACTACACCCAATGCTACACCAAATGCTACACTTTCCAAGAACTGAGCAGCGACCATTAATAGTATAAAAATACCCAGGGCAATGAAATAAAGTTTTTCTCCAAACAAACCATAACCAAATCGCCAGATAATCTGACCAATAATCCAACCAGTTAAAAACATTTCGCTCAATAACCAAGCAAAAGATTCTTGAGTTACGGCAGTATAAATAAGACCTACCAGCACAACAGCTAACTGAGGGGTGATTGCTGTTAGCCAAAAAACTTGTCCTGCGTAGCGACGCAAACGCTTATTATGAGGAAACTGCTTTAATTTAAGATAAGGATTATCATCGAGTTTTAAGTCAGGATGGATATCTTGCAACCATCGCTGTAAAGTATAGGGTTTGAAATAGACCCAGTAGAGAAGACGAGCGCATTCCTTGATATAATTACACAAGCTAGGCATTAACTAGTCTCCCAAACCTAAAACATTTTTAACTGCATCTATTATTGATTCTGGTGGTACTATTCGGGAAACAATCAAGATTATAATTATTATCAAACACCATCCCACAATTGCATCACCTATATCTCCAAAATTAGTACCAACAACTCTACCAATTTGACCTAATTTTATCGGTAAACCCCAAAACAGTTCTTTCAACAATAATAAACACCTACGCCAGATAGTATGGTTGGCTGATATGCCTCTAGCTTGACGATCAAATCTTCTTTTTGCCCAAGATATATCCTCATTTAATCGTTTTGCTTCCCACAGATACAATCCTGCTAATTGCAACAGATAAGGATTTTTTCCGCCCCATTCTAAAGCAGTTTGCTGTTCGGTTTCGTTTAAAAGAGCTTGACTACCTGAAATAGTGGTTTGGGGTAAACGTACTAAATCCCGTGCTTCATTGTCTGTCAAACCTTCTAGCACTATTACTTGACCGACATTAAAGAAAGAAGAGGTCAATTGTTGGCGACGGCTATAAACGTTTAGCTCTTTCCTAGAAGCAATTACCAACATCAAAGCACTATTATCCATTAAAGACCGCAAGTTATCATAAAAACCATCATTAAATTCTTCTGGATGTTTAAACAAAGCTTCGATCTTATCCAAACAGATAATCGGTAAAATACGCTGCTCTCGAAACTGCACCATAGCTTCATAAAAACTTTCTGTATCAAAATTATGAGCTTTCAAAGCTTGGATTAATCTTCTGGGTTGACCAAACCAGGAATATCTTTGCTCAAGATTTTTATACAATTCTTCTGCTACAACTCGATAAAAACTAGACTTCTGTTGACAATTACCCTGTTCCAGAGAAAGATATACAGTTAAATATTCACGGGGATTTTTGCCTCTACTTTCGATTCTTTGTTCGTAGGTTTGACAAAAGTGATATAGCAGAGATGATTTACCAATGCGTTTGTCTCCTACTACATTTATACTCGTAGGTTGAGCAGAAATAGCACGAGCAGTAATTCTATCAAGTTGTTCTCGATAACCAACAAAATATCTAGAATCAGAGATAGTTGAACCAGCATAAAAAGGAGCAGTATCAGACGGCATTCATTTCTAAGATGCTTGTGTATTCTCTAGCTAACATGGATATTCTAATACAAGATCAAATAGTTAGAACCTAAAAATCCTCCGCACCGTTCCGACATCAATAGTATCGTTATCTGAATCCCCATTAGGATTAAAAGATAAGGTCACACCTAAATTGTTTTTTGATTACGAGACATTAACGACTCACTAATTGTTCTCGACTAGGAGAAACTGTTGGTGATGCTTTTTTACTGCTACGATGAATTGGGTTGAAATGTTTTTCTAGCCAACTAAACACTCTAGAAGCGACAAAAGTTAACAGCAAATAAATCAACGCTACTGCTGCATAAATTTCAAAAGCTCGGTAGGTAGTTGCAACCATCAGTTGTCCTTGGCGGAATAGTTCTTCAAAACCAATGATTGCTACTAAGCTAGTATCTTTAATTATGGTGATAAACTCATTACCTAAAGGAGGAAGCATTCTGCGGAAAGCTTGCGGGAATATTACATAGCGCATGGTTTGTATCCAACTCATACCCATTGACTGAGAAGCTTCCCACTGTCCCCGATCTATGGATTGAATACCACCTCGAATAATCTCTGATAAATAAGCAGCAGAATTAAGGCTTAGAGCCGTAACCGCAGCAGGAAGGCGATCAAAGCTAAAGTCTAACCCTATTTTTTGTAGTAGAGAGGGCAGACCAAAGTAAATCATAAAAATCTGCACTAGCAAGGGCGTACCACGAAAGAAATCTATGTAGATGCGACTAAACCAACCTAGAGGTTTAAAGTCAGAAATTGAAGCGATCGCCAGTAGAGTTCCACCAATACTACCAAAAAATACTGAAAACGCTGTCAGCATTACTGTTACTAACCCTCCCCATAACAGAGTACGGAACATTTTGCTCCAGCTAAAGACAGCACCTTCTCCTTGTAATGCCGGAGCAACTAAAGGTAACTTGGGTGGCTCACCTGCAAACCATTTTTGATACAGTTGCCGATACTCACCAGTCTTCAGAAGTTCATCTAGGGCATTATTAATTTTCTCTAGGTTAGGAGAGTTTTTCGGTAGCGCAATTCCATAATATTCTTCGGTTAAAAGTTCCCCCACCACTTCTACATTATTGAGATTCCCAATCTTAATTGCATAAAGAGTTACAGGAGCATCATTCACTACAGCATCGACTCTATCATTGCTTAACTCTTTAAGAGCCAGTGCGGAATTATCAAAAGTAGATATTTCTGCTCCTGGTATAGTTTCCGCTTTCTTCGCTCCTGTTGTACCAATAGCCACAGCTATTTTCTTGTTTTCTAAATCATCAAAACTTCTAATGTTTTCTTTGCTGTTTTTTCTAACAGCGATCGCCAAACCTGATTGAAAGTAAGGACGGGAAAAATCCACTGTTTGAGCGCGTTCAGCAGTAATAGTCATACCACTAATAGCTGCATCAATATTTCTCGACTGTAAAGCTGGAATTAGCCCATCAAAAGGCATACTCTGAAACTGAATCGTTAGATTAGCTTTTTCTCCTATAGCTTCAAACAGATCGATATCAAATCCCGTAAAACCTTTCCCATCTGGTGCTTGCATTTCAAAGGGAGGAAAAGCTGGTTCTGTTCCTACTTGTAATACTTCTTGGGCATTCAAAGATAAAGCTGAATAGAAGTGAAAGCTAATTACTAACAATAACCCAACTAGGCTTAAACCTAACTTTTTTAACCAAAATACCAAACTATTTTTATTCATTATTTTATTCAATTTCAACTCTTAAATTTAAATATTTATACTAATAGTTGTTTATTTAATTTATGATATTTTGACTATATTGTAAAGTTTGATCTTATTGATTTAAATCTACTATTTTAAGTGTAGATAATAGATATTGAAATCTAATTCCATAGATGTAGCCAGCATATACTAAGTCTTGTAAAACTATTATCTCTAATAAAATATGTCTTAAAATCCTAAAACAAAATGCCATCAATTACACAATTTATCAAAAAACATTAGGATAGTTATGTACAATTACTCTTAGTAAATAAAATTAAATATTATGCCTAGTTCTGCCCCAGTCATTTATTTTAATAACTTAAGAAAAAATTATGGCTCATTAGAAGTACTGCGTGGTATAAATGCCTCTATATATAAAGGAGATGTAGTCTCGATAATTGGTACTTCTGGTTGTGGGAAAAGCACTCTGCTGCGCTGTTGTAATCGTCTAGAAACAATTAACGGTGGAAAGCTGAAGGTAATGGATATCGATCTGTCCCAACCAAATATTAGCTCGCAAAAGTTACGACAACTCAGAACTAAAGTGGGTATGGTCTTTCAGCAATTTAACTTATTCCCACACCTCAGCGTGTTGGAAAACTTAATGCTAGCTCCCTCTCAAGTACTGAAAGAATCAAAACAAGAATGCCATGACAGAGCATTACACTATTTAGACAAAGTAGGTTTGAGTAGTAAAGCGGATGCTTATCCCGAACAGCTATCAGGAGGACAAAAACAGCGAGTAGCGATAGCTCGTAGCCTGTGTATGAATCCTGAAATCATCTTATTTGATGAACCCACCAGCGCACTGGATCCAGAATTAGTAGGAGAAGTACTAACGGTGATGAAACAACTAGCAGAAGAAGGGATGACAATGGTAGTTGTGACCCACGAAATGAACTTTGCTAGGGAAGTCGCCAACCGAGTGATATTTCTCAATCAAGGATTAGTAGAAGAAGAAGGAGACGCAAAAGAAGTATTAACCAATCCCCAATGTGATCGCTTGAAAGCCTTTCTCAGTCGCATGAATAACTAGTTTTAATTTAAGTATGGCGATCGCCCAATGTCAGGAAACACACAATTAAAGATAATTTTTTACAGAATATGTAACATTACAACTTTATAGAATCAGGAAAAATTTAACTAATTTTGTTTATGCAAGTGATATCTAGCTCATTTTTCGGTCTATTGTTCGCATCCGCATTAATATCACCAGCCGAATCCCAAATTACTACAGATGGCAGTACTAACACTAGTTTAACCCCCACGAATAATGGAGTCAAAATTGATGCTGGAGAACGCGTTGGCGGGAATTTATTTCACAGTTTTGGGGAGTTTTCCGTACCTACAGGTAGTGAAGCTTTCTTTAACAATGCTAGTGATATAGTTAACATTTTTTCTCGGGTAACAGGGGGAAATATCTCTAATATTGACGGATTGATTCGTGCTAATGGTGCAGCAAATTTATTTTTAATTAATCCCCAGGGAATTATTTTTGGTAACAATGCTAGTCTGCAAATTGGTGGTTCGTTTTATGGCACTACCGCAGACAGTATCTTATTTCCTGATGGTGTAGAATTTAGCGCGGTCAACACACAAAAACCTCTATTAACGATTAATGCTCCTATTGGTTTAAATTTTCGAGATAATCCTCAACCAATTACTAATCGCTCTGTTAATAATGGGTTAGAAGTAAAGACTGGAGAAAATATAACTTTCATTGGTGGAGATATTAACTTTCAAGGTGGGAGAATCTTTGCACCAGGAGGCAATGTGGAGTTAGGAGGATTATCAGCAGCAGGACAAATTGCCATTAACGCTGATGGTAGTTTGAGTTTTCCCGATGGAATAGAAAGAGCAGATGTATCTTTAACGAATAATGCTTCAGTTAATGTTCGTGGAGATGGTGGTGGATTTATTAAGGTTAATGCCCATAATTTAATTTTGTCAGAACAAAGTGAATTATTTGCAGGTATAGCAGCAGATTCAAGCTTGACCTCAGCCCAAGCAGGAGATATTACCCTTAATGCAACAGATACTATTATTGTGCGTCAAGCAAGTACCATTGCCAATCAGGTAGAAACAACAGGAGTAGGCAATGCGGGTGGAATTAACATTACTACTGGCTCTTTGGAGGTGAGAGAAGGAGCAGTAATTAAGTCCACTACTTTGGGTCAAGGGAATGCTGGTGCGATTACGATTAACGCTTCTGGTATTATCTCTATTGATGGCTCTGTTGATGCTCCAGATGGCTCTAACAACAGTAGCATTCGCAGTCAGGTAGAAAGAGGAGGAGTAGGCAATGCGGGTGGAATTAACATTACTACTGGTACTTTGAATCTCACCAATGGGGGAGCAGTGGATGCTAGTACCGACGGTCAAGGAAATGCTGGTGAGGTAAATATCACAGCTAACGATACCATTACTATTGATGGTGAAAGATCCAATACCTTTGAAATCAATACTGGTTCTTTAGTTATTACTAATGGTGGTGTGATCTCTGCCAGTAGTGATGGACAAGGAAAAGCGGGAGATATATCAATAACTGCCTCCGAGTCAGTAGAACTAATTGGCAGTGAATTAGAAAATTCGGTATTAACTCTTTTTGAACAAGCAATTATTACTAGAAGTATCGATCCATCTGAGGTACAAAATGCCATCTTAACTTTCACTACTGGTACAGAAGCAGCAGGAAACCTCACCATTGACACAAAAAATTTAACTCTTCAAAACGGCGCAATAATATCAAGCAGTACTTTTGGTGAAGGTAGTGCAGGAGACTTAACTTTAAAAACTTCCGAAAATACAGAACTGATTAGTTCAGGTTTGTTTGCTTTCACTACTGATACAGGAGCAGCAGGAAACCTCACCATCGATACAGAAAACCTGATTATTAGAGACGGAACATTAGTCAGCACATCTACATTGTTGGGAGATGGGGATGGAGGGAATTTAACTATCAGAGCTTCAGATTCAGTGGAAATAACCTCGGTCTTGGATATTAATGATCCTACTGGGTTATTTGCTAATACAATCGGTGGTACAGGAAAGGCTGGAGATATAGAGATTGATACGAAAAACCTGATCTTAAGAGGTGGAACACAAATTAATAGTGTGACTGGAACAAGTGGAGTTGTTGGTAATATAGGCTTGATTCCTATCGGGGGGGAAGGAGGCAATATTAGAGTTAACGCTTCAGAATTAGTGGAGCTTAGTGGTACTTCAGTTGATGGCTCATTTCCTAGTATTTTAACGGCTGAAAGTTTTAGTGCCTCCCCGGCTGGAGATGTAAGAGTTGAAACCGAGAATCTGATTATTGAGGATCAAGCACAGATAGCAACTAGTACCTTTGGTTCTGGTGATGCAGGAGAGTTAAGAATCATCGCTACTGATATAAAAATCATTGGTGAATCAGCAGATAGTGAATTTAGAAGTGGTTTTCTTTTGGCTGGTAGTAGTGGTCTATTTGCTACGGTTGAACAAGATGCTAGTGGCACTGGGGGTGATGTGATAATTGAAACTGAGAATTTGCTAATAACTGATGTAGGAGGTATATCAGCTAGTACTTCTGGTTCTGGTGATGCAGGAGATTTGAGCATTACTACTGCTAATCTCTCCTTAACTAATGGCGGTCGAATCGATGCCAGTACTTTTGGAGAAGGAAATGCTGGCAATATAACAGTAAACGCCAACTCAGTTATCTTAAACAATAATGCCATCATTAATGCTGCTACTGGTTCTGGTGATAGGGGTAATGTTACTTTACAAGTTGCTGAAGATATAAGATTAGAAAACAATAGTCTGATTTCCGCAGCAGCTAATCAAGATGCTGATGGTGGTAACGTAAATATTAATGCTGAGTTTATTATCGCTTTTCCCAGTAATGGTGATGGTAGTGACATTATTGCTAATGCAGAACGAGGAGAAGGGGGTAATATTAATATCACAGCAGAAGCTCTTTTAGGTATCTCAGAAGGTCAAGCACAAGAAGGAAACAGGACTAATGATATTGATGCTAGTTCTGATTTTGGTCTGGATGGCAATGTAACTTTTAATGTTCCTGATACTAACAATTTTCAAGAAACTGCGGAATTATCCAGTAACGTCATCTCGTGCCGTCAGCAGTAGCAAGAGATGCTTGTGATGCTGGTGCAGGAGAATCTGGGTTAGTTCTTAAAGGTAAGGGAGGAGTCCTGCCAACACCCAATTTACCCCTAAGTGCTGATGTCCTACTGGATAATGGCAAACCAATTACATCTAACTTTTCTCAGTTAAATAATCAGCACCAAACAACCCAGAATAATAGGTTTCAAGTTCAACCAGTTAAAACATCTGTTGGCGATATATATCCAGCTAGGGGAGTCATAGTAAGAGAAGATGGAACAGTAACTCTAACAGCTTATCCTACTAGTGATGATGCTACTCGAATTCCTATTAATTTAGTAAATTGTGGTTAGTGGTTAATTGTTAATGGTTAGTGGTTGAGACCTTCGGTAGTCGCTTCGCGATGGTTAATGGTTAATTGTTGAATACTGATTGGGGGATTGATTATTATTACTTGTTACTTGTTACTTATTACTTATTACTTATTACTTTTTTCTGAGTCCTTCATCCTTTCAGATAGTCAATATTCCTTCCATCACAGTAATCGCCTGTCCCCCCAGATATACTCGCTCTTTCCCATCATAATTTACCCTAACCACACCTCCTCTAGCAGAAGCTTGATAAGCCAAGAAACTATCTTTTTCTAGTTGATTGCGCCAAAAAGGAGCAAGACAACAATGAGCAGCACCAGTTACAGGGTCTTCATCAATACCTAAATTGGGAGCAAAAAAACGAGATACAAAATCATACTCCGAATTAGCTTCCGCGATGCTGGTAACAATAACACCATCAACTGATAAAGTTTTGAGTAGAGAAAAATTAGGCTGTAAGTTTTTCACAATATCCGAAGACTCTACCTCAACTAAGTAACCCAAAGAATTTTGATAAGTAGCCTTAAGATTTACTGCCAAAGCCTCTGCTAACTCTGGTGGTGGTGTAACGGTTTCTGAAACATTTGCAGGGAAATCTAATTCCATCCATTCACCTTGCTGGCGAGCTACCAATAAACCGCTCAAGGTGTGAAAATGAGCAGGTTGCTCCGGTGCTAAATAACCTTTTGTCCATAAAACGTGGGCGCTAGCTAAAGTTGCATGACCACAAAGAGGGACTTCTGTGGTCGGAGTAAACCAACGAAGATTAAAACCATCGTCTTGCTTAGTAATAAATGCAGTTTCCGACAGATTCATCTCCCTAGCCACTAACTGCATCCAGCTTGTGTCTTGGGCTGTTTCTAAAACACATACCGCAGCAGGATTACCTTGAAACGGAGTAGAAGTAAAAGCGTCAACTTGAATAATATTTTGTTTCATATTACTTTTTAAGAAATGTTA
>JASJCP010000099.1 GCA_030065935.1 Xenococcaceae cyanobacterium MO_167.B27 | reverse complement strand
GGGGAAATATCCCAACAAATAAACTGTGCAATTCAACATATAACTTAAAATCCCCCCTTTCCGGCAGAGGGAGCAGGGGAGGAAAGATGACTTTAACTATACTTCATTAATATACAAATAATTTTGCTTACCCACTTATTTTTGCTCGAACAAGAAGCGAATATCTTGAGGAGTAAGCTTTGCCCCTGCCGTTTCATAAGGGGTGGCGGGGACGCAGGAAGGTGCGCCAAAAGCAATTTTAAACGGGGTTTGAGCAGCATTATCTACCATCAAACGAACTCCTGATAAACCGAGAACATTAGCAATTTCATGGGGATCGGAAACTGCTGCTACTGTGCCGTGTACTGTAGCCAGACGCGCAAATTCAGTAGGAACGAGCATCGAACTTTCAATATGAACGTGAGCATCGACAAAGCCTGGAAGAATATATTTTTGGTATTCTTTGCCTGAGGAGCGGGCGAGTGCTGTAATATATCCTTCCTCAACCGATACAGTTCCTGGAAAAATAGTTTGCTGAATTACATCAACAATATTTCCCGAAATTTTAAAGCTGCTCATGATTTCAATTTCTCGCTGTGATGCAAAGCCGTCAGATAAAGCTCATTGTTAGGCGATATTTCTATTTCCGTAAGGTTAATAGAATTCTCACTGTTCCGACTTGGTCGATCTTCTTCTAAATAACAAATATCGGACAGTTGTCGGTATTGTTGGTCAAAGTCAATACCATAACCAACAATAAACCGATCTTCTACCGTAAAACCTAAATAATCAATCTTGACTGATACTTGGCGACGTACTGGTTTATCTAACAAAGCGCACAATCTCAGAGAAGCAGGCTGATAGTTTTGTAAATACCGTAGTGCAGTATCTGTTGTGATACCAGTATCTACAATATCTTCGATTAACACAACATCTTTACCAGCTATCGCTTCTCGTGGTGGACTCATAGTTATTTTGGCTTGACCGGAACTGACCATTGACGACCCATAACTAGACAAGCGAATAAATTCGATGTTTTCGAGCGGGATATGCAATTCTCTTACTAAATCGGCCAGAAAAATAAAAGAGCCTTTCAGGATACCTACCAGTACTACTGAACGATCCTGATAATCTTGATCTATTTCCACTGCCATTCTCTTGAGATTGCTGACAATTTCTGCTTGAGATATTAGATGAACTAAATTTCTGGTCATGGCAAGTAGATAGTTCTTATATCTATATTTAGAGATTAATCAAAAAGTTTGAGAAACCTGTGAAGCAGTAATTGATTAAGAATATTTAACATCTTCTTGAGGGCTACCTTAAAAGGAAAACTATTTAACTTGCTCGCAATACTAGCATTTTATGGAGTTCTATTTTTTCAAGTAGTTATTAGCTTTAATCATCCAAACCTCCGCGCATTGGGCGAGAGGAATAATTAACAGCACTACTCTCGCTTGTGGGACAAGTTAATTGTAGGGATTCCGAAAGAGCGTACGCTACTTTAGCAAGAGGTCTACTAAATACTTTGTTTCCACTCTAACAAGACAGCACGACATTGAAGACAGTTTAAATCCTGAAGTAAGTTGTTGATGCCACTAGCAGTATTGAGATAAGTAGTTGGGGTCAATTTCTCAGGATTTACGAGAGTTTTAGAGTTAATTTCGGCGACAAAACCGAAAAGTTTTTGATTGGAAAAAGAACTATTAATCGCCCAACCAGTTTGATTTAAAGGTTTAAGACTGATAATATCTGATTCTTCAATGCCTAATTCTCTGTTGAGAATAATTTTTGCAGCTTCAACGGTTGTTTGTTCGGGTAAAACTCTACCCCCTGGAAAATCGAGAGTAGTCTTTCCTACACCAGGACGATAAGATGGTTTAGCCAACAAAAAACACCCGCTTTGTATGGTAACAATTACCACCGAATCAGCTTTTTCAACTCGCCAGTAATCTAGTATTCGTTGTTGTTCGTCTTGTAATTTTTCACCAATTAAAGTCAGCCAAGACGAACGGATTTCTACAAAACGTTCTAGAGTTTGCCAGTCATCTTGAGAATTTATCATTAGACTTAATTAGGATTAGCAATCAATTCTGCCATTAGCTTTTTAACAGAAACTATTTTGTCCACACGTCTAGCATTAGTGTCGAATCCTTTTCTTCCTTTGGCTTTTCTCATTTTTCCTTTATTTTCTTTTCAAGTAGTCCCTAAATTCAATTAATTGCTCATCAGTTAAGTGTAATCTAGAGCTTTTGCCATACCTTTTAATTAAATACTCTTTTCCTTGTTTGGCACTCCACCCTTTACATTTCATTAATTTGTCTATTTCGCCCTTAATTTGTTCCCATTCGATTACATCTGGTTCATTCTGCTCGGAAAACAAATTACCTTGTTTAGTTCCTTCAATTGTATTTAACTGAGCTAATTCTGATTCATTTAAAAGATGAGTTTTAACCCAATTGACTTCAGGTTCACTAACTTTACCATCAGCAATGAGAGCGATTAATTCATTATTAGTCCCACAACCCAACACTTCTAATAAAAGAAATTTCTGATAGTAAGGATAAAAAAATGCGGGTAAAGAGCGAAAAATTTTTGGAGACTTTTTGACAAAAATTTTCAAGAATTAAAATAATCCATTTGTTTAGATATTAAGTCAAGTAAACCATAACATTAAAAGCGATCGCTATATAATTTTAGCGATCGCTCTTAACCAGACAATTAAATAGCCAGAGAATGAATTCTCTGTCTGAAAGCTGAAGATTTTCAATCTATTTCAAGGAAATTCAGCTATAAGACGGTGATTTTAATCACTGGCTACTCAAAAGACTCAAAAGACAGTTAGTACAATATAAACTGATGAAATAAAGCACGACATTAATGTGTCTCCATGACAAATATTTAGCCCCGATGACAATAAATTGACTCTAACGACAAATAATTAGTCACTGTACAAAAGGTTATGGCTCGGGGCAGATTTGAACTGCCGACCTTGGGCTTATGAGTCCCCTGCTCTAACCGACTGAGCTACCGAGCCGTTTTTTGCAACTTTATCATTATAAAATAAAATCTTGGTGTTTCGTCAAGCAAATTTAGTATTAATCAGGAAATAATCCAAATGACTCTATTAACCCCATCAGTTTGTGTAACTTTGGGAACTCGTCCAGAAGCCATTAAACTTGCTCCTGTAATCCAGAAACTTAGGAGTTTCGATAATTTAAGAACCTATGTGGTTTTGACGGGACAACATCGAGAAATGGTGGATGGAGTCATGGAATTATTTAATCTGGAAAGCGATCGCGATCTGGCAATCATGAAACCTAAACAAACTCTGACAGAAATCACTTGTAATAGTCTGCAAGGATTAGAACAAATTTTTAGAGAGCTTCAACCCCAATTAGTTATAGTTCAGGGAGACACTAGCACCGCTTTTTCCGCAGCATTAGCAGCTTTTTATCAAAAAATTCCTGTGGGTCATGTAGAGGCTGGTTTACGCACTGATGATTTATTTAACCCCTATCCTGAAGAAGCTAATCGACGTTTAATTTCTCAAATTGCTCAATTTCACTTTGCACCTACGGAATTAGCAGTACAGAATTTACACAAATCTGGAATTACAGGTAAAATCTATCAAACAGGAAACACTGTAATAGACGCACTATTGCAAGTTGCAAAAACTAATCCTCAATGTAATATTCCCGGTCTAGATTGGTCAAAATATCGGGTACTTTTGGCGACTGTTCACCGTCGGGAAAATTGGGGTCAACCTTTACAAGATATTCTCCAAGGATTCTCTTTAATTCTAGATCGCTTCCCCGATACAGCTTTATTATTACCTATGCACCGTAATCCTACAGTAAGAGAACCAATTAAGGCTTTTTTTGCCGATTGTCATGTAAGCGGTCGCGTTTTTCTCACTGAACCACTAGACTATAAACAGTTAGTAGCTGCAATTTCTAGATGCTATTTGTTACTTACCGATTCTGGGGGACTTCAAGAAGAAGCACCCAGTTTGGGTAAACCAGTTTTAGTGTTACGAGAAACTACGGAAAGACAAGAAGCGATCGCAGCAGGAACAGCTAAACTTATCGGTACTAACCCTGATGCTATTTTTAATCATGCTCAAGATTTACTCAATAATACTGAAGCTTATCAAAAAATGGCAACAGCCATTAATCCTTTTGGTGATGGATTAGCTGCTGCCAAAATTGTAGAAGTTATTAACAACTTTTTGAACCAAGATAATTAACGATTAAATAGTTCTTCCAGCTTTTGCTCCCATTTTTTCTGATTGTTATTAGCATCTTGGACAAAAGGAGAAATCGCAATTAATTTCAGTAAAGCTATATTTAGCCAAGATAGAGGAAAGCGCATTGGTCGCACAATATCCAAAAATAAAACTACGCGAATACCATCAGCTTCATTCCAAGCTTCATGGCGAAAAGAATCATCAAAAAACATAGCTTTACCTTCTTCCCAGTGACGTATTTCATTAGCCACTCTTATGCGACATTTTTCTTTAGGTTCAGGTACTTTTAGTCCTAATAAACAGCGCACTACTCCTTTATAGGGACCTCTATGTTCTGGAATATGTTTTCCTGGTAATAAAATTGAAAAGAAAGCGGTTTTCATACCAGGAATTGACTCAATGATGCGAGTTGTTTCAGGACATCTTTGACAGTTTTTTTGAGCTTTTACTCCATAACCATAGAGAAAATAAGTTTTCCAAAGACGATCTTTGGTGGTGCTATAACCTTGATCGGGAGAAATATCCTGAAAGTTTGGTAATTCTTCTGTGTATTGCAGAATATTATCTAGTTCTTGTCTGATAATATGCCAGTTATTTTCTAAATATGGTGTCCAACTAAACTTTTGACTATCAAGAAAGGGAGTATCCCCCACTAAGGAATATTGGGGAATAAGTTGCTCATATTTTTGTATTAGCTTAAATCCTACTTGATATATTATGAAGTTTCTAATCTTGCTCTGCCAGCTATCAGCAGCTAAGGAACTATGTTGTGTTTGACTCCTCATACCTTATTATTCTTGTAAATGCGATCGGTAATCATCTTATAGCAAACCCTAACTCCTGACGGTACTTTTTGAAACTAATTCTTGAATTGACTGGATTTGACAAATATTAAATATTTATAAAAAAAAGACTGCCTCCTTAGACAGTCTCAGACCACACACACTGTTAAAAGCTGGTTTTAAAACATAAAAATAAGCTTAATTAGTTAAAAATAAATAGCTGGTTTTGTTTAGCTATCTCTACTATAAGTAAAATTGACGGTATTGAGGCAAAGTTTCCGTGAAGAATTAGGGTTTTTCGGTTAAGTAATGATAAATTATTTACCCGATATAAGCCAGTTCCTGAATCAACAAAAAAAAAAGACCGCCTCCTTAGACAGTCTCAGATCAAACACACTGTTAAAAGCTGGTTTTAAAACATAGAAATAAGCTTAATTAGTTAAAAATAAATAGCTGGTTTTGTTTAGCTATCTCTACTATAAGTAAAATTGGCAGTATTGATGCGAAGTTTCCGTGAAGAATTAGGGTTTTTCTGTTAAGTAATGGTAAATTACTTACCCGATCTAAGCCAGTTCCTGAATTAACCCAAATTGTAGGTTAGCTTGAGGGACGAAACTCAACATCTACAGGTAATGGTTGGGTTGCACCCCCTTGTTTAACCTAACCTACCAAGTCTCTAGTTACTTTTGATAAACGGCATAAATTACTTACCTAGTATGAGCAAGTTATACCATTTCTATTTAGACTTGCTACAAATAACCCATCTAATACAAATCCCCTACTTCCCCACTTCCTCATCTGTAGCTTGACTTTTCAGAATTGGTATTACTCAATCAACCAAAAAAAAGACCGCCTCGTAAGACAGCCCTATACCACACACAAAGTTAAGAAAAAGATTATATACCCTAGAAATAAGCTTAATTAGTTAAAAATAAATAGCTGGTTTTGTTGTTCTCTCTCTACTATACGTAAATACTTTAGGTTTTAGGTTTAGTTAAGATGAAGATTGGCTGTAATTTTATAAAGTTATGGTAAATCTACTCCGTATAAGTAGGTAGGGAAGGTAAAAAAATAAGAACAAAAGTATTAAAAAAGGGAGCAAGATAAGCCAAACCGTCATCAGGAATAGACCTTACTTACTTAATCTATTATTAGCATATTTGTCATACAATATAAATATATTAATATACAATCTAAATTCTAGAGATATTTAACATTAAAGGTAAAATCTCTCAGTTTCATATATAAGAAAGAATTATGCGTCCCGTCGTTAAAACTACTTCTTCTGTAACTAAATGGCAAGATTTGCATCAACTCAAAGTTCCTAATGCTGCTCAATTAGATAATATTAAGACCCATCTTGATTTGATAATTTTAGCTTTAGAAGCCATAGCCAATATTAGTTCCGATAGAATACTACAGGTAGCTAAAGAACTTGAATTAGAGTCATTAGTTAGTGATAGAGTGGCACTATGGAGATTACGCCAATCTAATCCCTTAAGGAATAGTTCGGGAGGAAGAAAAAAGTTAGATGTGGAAGAAGCAAGAGGTTTAGTACTTATAATATGTCACTTGGCAAAGCAAGAAGGTGAATTACTCCGTCGTGCGGTTAATCTTTTAGAACAAGTTACACAACAGAATAAGCCACCTCATCACACTTCTTTATTGGGAGATTATTTAGATAAGTTTACTAATTTTTATGAAGAAAAAATGATTGAAACGAAAGAAAATAATCCTTCAAATTTACAAGATATTGCCTTAAAATTGTTAATAGATTTGTTGTTTTATAGCGGGACAAATGGACATAGATTGCTTTGGTTGGCAATTTTAGGAGGCTCTTGATTAAATAATATACGGTAATAGCAATATGATATCTTCTTCTCATTCTGTAATTCATCGTTTGACTCCTCCAACTTGCACTTTAGAAATTTGGGGAAAACAGTCGCCTTTGTCGAAATGGACTAATAAAGAAATAGTCAAAGATATCCACTTCAAACTTAGTTTTGATGACCCGACACTTCCTGAAGAACAAAAAGTAACTCTTTCAGGCGATCGCCTGAAATTAGAAGAAATTTATGAAGCAGTATTGAACTACGTACAAAAAATCTTACAGCAGTCTTTCCCGATAGAATCTTTCCCCAATAATAACATCACACAAGTTTCTAATAATACCTCTGTTTATTTGCACCCCCTAGGCTTAGTTTCTCATCAATTATTTATTCAAGATGTAGAAAAAAGTCCGATAAATTTGAGTACAGTCCAATTATTTGATTTAGTTACAGCTTTAGAAGAATATCAAACTAAAGTAGCTATTTTACCTAATAATACTAATAGTAAGTCTCGGAAAATTGTTCCTCTTTGGTTAAGAGGTGTAGCGGGATTAGTTTTAGCAATTGGATTAACAACTGTAGGCACAAAACTAGTTCAAAAACAAGCTAGTGAATCTGAATCTGTTGCGACAATACAAGCACCAGAAACCCAGAATAATCCACTAGATTTTGACGATGTTATTCCACCTCAACCGCCCCCTGAAGAAACCAAAATACCCCCCAAACCCAAAATAACTGAACCTATATCTTCTGCGGAAAAATTACCGCCACCACCTACTGTAGATACACCAAAACCACCCCCAGATATTCCCGATCCTGCTAAATTTCCTATCCCAGAAGGTAATTTAGTTATTCCTCCTCCTGCTCCTAATCCTATTGCTACTAATCCTAAAACCGAAGAAAAATCACAACCTGATCCTAATTTTTCTCAGGTAGAATCTAGAATTAATGTTTCTGCGGAAACAGGTAAAAACTCAACTGCTTCTAATATGGAAACTAATCCCGCTCTCTCAGAAAATCTGTCTCAAAGATCTAGCAGTACTTTGCCAAATTCTGTCCCAACTTTGTCTAATAATCTCCCAACTGATTCTAATAATTCCCCTTTGTTAGCTATTAATAGTGGTGCTGATAGTGAGAGTTTACAAAATAATCAATTGCAAGAAGTAAAAAACTATTTTCAACAAACTTGGCAACCACCTAAAGAATTAAACCAAACTATAGAATATCGTCTCATAATCAATGCTAATGGTTCAATTAAAAGAATAATTCCTATTGGCAAAGCTTCCGAAATATTCTTAGACTATACTAATATTCCCTTGATGGGAGAAAAATTTGTTTCTCCTCTGAAAAATAAAAATCAAGCTACTATTCGATTATTACTTAGTCCTGATGGGGGAGTTACAACTTTTTTAGAATAAAGGTTAGTGGGTAGTGATTGAGACCTTCGGTAGTCGCTTCGCGATGGTTAATTGTTAATTGGTGATTGGGGATTATAAATTGCACCACATTGCTACTTATTACTTAGTGGTTAGAAGCCAATCATTAATTTACTAAAAATCTTTGAACTAGTTGCTGAATTTCTAGCCAAATTTGTTGATATGTAATACCAAAGATAATTTGAGTGAGTAGTAAAATTGCTCCAACACCTAAAGCAGTAGTGATACTAATTTTTAACACTTTGAGGGTGGCAGTAAACAATAACCAAGTAATAATAATTCCAGCAGCGATCGCAATTAATTCTACAGACATAAAGATTTAAGTAATATCCGCTCTATTATAAATAATTAATTATCCTAATTTTGCTAATATGCACAATCAGTATGGCTCTCAAGGGGAAAAATATGACTTCTTCAACTGATAGACTTGGTATTGCTGTAGTAGGGACAGGTTTTGGTCAAAAAATCCATATTCCAGGTTTTCAGCATCATCATCGCACAGAAGTTGTAGCAGTATATAACCGCGATCTTGGCACAGCAAAAATAATCGCAGATTCCCATAATATTCTCTATGCTTATAATCAATTAGATAAAATTCTCTCTCTTCCTGAAGTTGATGCTGTTAGTGTTTCTACTCCTCCTTTTTTACACTACTCCATGGGAAAAGCGGTTTTAGAAGCAGGGAAACACTTGTTACTAGAAAAGCCGATGGCGATGAATGTGGAGGAAGTAAAAGAATTATATAGTCTTGCGGAAAAACAAGATAAGAGAGTGATTGCAGATTTTGAATTTCGCTTTGTTCCTGCTTGGCAACTTCTGGCAGAATACTTACAACAAGGCTATGTCGGTAATATTAGATTGATTAAAATAGATTGGCTAGTAACCAGTCGCGCTAACCCTGAAAGAGCTTGGAATTGGTATTCTCGTAAAGATATGGGTGGTGGTGCATTAGGGGCGGTTGCATCCCATGCTTTTGACTATATCAGTTGGTTATTTGGCTCAGTTAAAAGATTATCCGCCCATTTAAGCGGTGCTGTTCCTCAACGCCCTGACCCCAATGATAACAATACTTTAAAGCCAGTAGATGCTGATGATACTTGTCTGATTATGCTGGAATTAGCAAACGATATACCCTGTCAATTATCCATTAGTTCTGTTACTTATGCAGGAAGGGGACACTGGGTAGAAATTTACGGCGATCGCGGTACACTAGTATTAGGTAGTGATAATCTCAAAGACTATGTTCATGGTTTTAAACTTTTTGCAGCACCAGCAGGAGAAACCCTAAAAGAAGTAGAAATCCCCAAACGTCTTGCTTTTCCCCAAGTCTTTACCGATGGAAGATTAGCACCTTTTATTCGGGTAGTAGATCGTTTTGTAGAAGCTATTGAGACAGGAAAAAGTCTTACCCCTTCCTTAAAAGAAGGTATCTATTCTCAGTTATTAATGGATTTAACCCATCAATCCCATGAAACTAAAAGTTGGGTTGATGTTCCCGAAATTTAAAGAGCCGAGCGAGAATTCCTACCCAGGAAAGAAACTTGATTGAGTGGTACTGAAAGAAACCATTAACAAAATGGTTAATATCCTAAATTCTTTTGCTAGTGAAGTAATACAACCCAGTGGTATGAGAGTGGAAAATTACATTGGCTTTGGGTAGCTGTCAGTACTAAAACCGCCGTATTTCATATTGGCTCTCGCAGAAAAGAAGAATTATCTCATCTAGTAACAGAAGCATTTATCGGTTGGTTAATCAGCGATGGCTATGCTGTTTATCGTTCCCATCCCAAAAGACAAAGATGTTTGGCACATTTAATTCGTAAAGCCATTGCTATAACCGGTGCGATTAATCAAAAAGCAGCTCAAATCGGACAATGGATTTTAGATGACTTGAGAAAATTAATTAGCACCATTGCTTCGGGCAGTGAAGATAATCGTCTGATACGTAAATTGCTTGCAGGTTTGAGGCGAGTTTGTCATCTAGGTCAAAAAGCTGACCATAAGAAATTACAAACATTAGGCAAAGAGATTTTGAATGATTGGGATGGGGTAGTCGCTTTTGTTAACCATCCTGAATTACCCCCAACCAATAATGAAGCGGAACGGGCATTACGCCATGCTGTAATTGCCAGAAATATTGGCTTTGGCACTCGCACTTCTGAGGGCAGTTTAGCTTACAGTTCTCTATTGAGCGTTATTGAAACCTGCCGTCTGAGAGAGATTAATCCTGGGATTTACATCGCGGAGGTTTTGGCTCTAGCTCGACAAGGTCTTTCTCCACCACCATTTCCTGTTGGCAGTTAATGAATGGACATAGCAATCACTTTGCTCTGTCCTAAATTTTGCTGGCTTTTTTGAAGGGGGAAATGAACAATTACGTCCTAGTTTGGTTCGCGTAAAGCTTACACGAACTAAGTCTCCCCTCTCATCAACGGATAATTTACACCTGGAAAAATTTTCTTTTGGTTGTGATCCGTTTTAAGTTCGATATCCGTATCAATTACAGAACGAACAAAAAGGATATAAATCATGACAACTCAAACAACTTCCACAATTTTAGATAATGCGATCGCTTCTTCTCAAGAATTACTTACTCAATACGCTTTAAGCGAACAACTTCTAGGAGATTTAAGCGTTGCTTTTGGTTCGGGATACGACAGCGATGCAGCCCAAGAACTTATCACACAATGGCAAACAGGAGAATTTAGTTCTTTTCCCGAATTTGAAATTCGCTCCGCAGAGGAAATAAACGGGGCTAACGGGGCATATTCTGCCGATACTAATAAAATTTACATTTCAGAAGAATATTTACAAGCTAATGCAGATGATGTTAAAGCGGTTAGCGATTTGATTTTAGAAGAATACGGACATTTCGTTGATGCGAGTATTAACTCTGTAGATGCTGCGGGGGATGAAGGGGCGATTTTCTCTGGTTTGGTGAGAGGGGAATCTTTCAGCGATAGCGAATTACAACAGCTACAACAAGAAAACGACAAGGCTGTTATTACTCTTGATGGTCAAGAAATTGCGATCGAGCAACAAGCAGAAATTAGCTTTTCTGAAGCCCAAAGAGCATTAAATAACTTTAGCGTTAATAATGGAGGTTGGACTAGTTTCGATGAATTTCCGCGTCAGGTTGCTGATATTAATGGTGATGGTAATGCCGATATTATCGGTTTTGGAACCAACTCAGTTTTCACTGCTTTGTCTAAGGGTGACGGCACTTTTGAAAACGCCCAAAGAGCATTAAATAACTTTAGCGTTAATAATGGAGGTTTTACTAGTTTCGACCAACTTCCGCGTCAGGTTGCTGATGTTAATGGGGATGGTAATGCCGATATTATCGGTTTTGGATTTAACTCAGTTTTCACTGCTTTGTCTAAGGGTGATGGTACTTTTGAAAACCCTCAAAGAGCATTAAATAATAACTTTACCGTTAATGAGGGAGGTTGGACTAGTTTCGACCAACTTCCGCGTCAGGTTGCTGATATTAATGGGGATGGTACAGCAGATATTATTGGTTTTGGAACCAACTCAGTTTTCACTTCTCTCTCTGAATCTAACCTCATTCGCGGTACTGAAAATGATGACACTTTAACTGCGCCAGATGATGACAGTTTCTTCATTGAAGGTCTAGCTGGTAATGATACTCTCAATGGCGGTGCGGGAACTAACGTTCTTATAGGAGGTGCAGGAAACGATACTTTTATCATCGAACCTGATGGACTTCAGATTATCCAAGATTTTGAACGCGGTACAGACAAAATCGATATCACTGCTTCAGAAGCAACCGAAATTAGACTAGCTCCCAATGGCGAACATACTAATGTAGTAAATCAAAGCAATGAGGTACTAGCTACCGTTGAAGGTCAGATAATTTCTACTGAAGACTTAACCCTAGTGAGCGAATCCGAACAGCAATCCCTATTCCCAGAATTAGATGTCTCCGAGCAAAATATTACCCAACTAATTAAAGCATGGGGGGATGAGTTTGCCCAACAACAAGGTAGCAGCATTGCTGGCGATATCGATATGAGTCGCGTCAACTTTGTACTCAACGATATAGACTTTGCACAATCAATAGAAATCCCTTCATCTGGTACGAGTTTTAATAGTCAGTTTCGTAATACTACAGGAACTGTCGCCAGTCAAACCGTTGAAACTAACAATGAAACAACCCTAGAAACCACAATTACCACAGAAAATCAAACATCATTAGGCGAAACACAAGGAGTATCAACCAATGAGGAGTTCTCAATTTCTAATACCGTGACAACCAGTGCATCAGCAAGTTTTGCAGGATTTGGCGGAAGCGTTGAAAATTCCTTCTCAATTAGTGCTTCTTTTGGCATTAGTAAGAACTTAGAAAAAACTTTTGAAGAAGTGCTAACTAAATCTGAATCCGAGACAGAATCTCAAACTTCAGGAATCACAGAAACTAACAAAATCAACATCAATCCCCAATCGGTTCTTTACAATGACATCGTTACTCTCACTGGAACTAATGATGTCCCCATCACCATGAGCTACAGTGTCAGTGGAGATTTCAGGTTCACCTTAGAGAATGGCGAGAATTTCAGCGTACCTATTAATGCTATTCTTCAGCATTACGATTTACAAGATGGTCAATTAGATACCTTCCAAGTACCAGAAACAGCAAGCCTTAAAGGGACTGACTTTGATGGTAACGGTACTAGCTTGTTTTTCGCCGATACCCTCAAATTCGAGCAAGCTGGTTCTTTAGAAATGAGATCTAATTTTTCCCAGACAACAGTTAGTACTGTCACCGATGTATTGCTCAATGGTAGTTTAGTTAACGGTAATTCCGTTGGAGGTTTGGAAATCGTTAGAGATGAGTTTGGCGCACCAGTACAGGTTCGCTATAATGCCAACGCAGAATCAGAACGCTTGTGGATTGTTAAAGATAGTCTCACTAGCAATATGCAGGAAGATATCATTAACGGATTTACCCCAGGAAACGATTTATTCGGTATTTCTCACCCTCAGATTGATTCTATGGAAGATATTTCTATCTCCTACGGAAGTGGCAACGCGGATATCCATTTTGGAGAACAACATCTAGCTAGAATTAATGGTGTAGATAATAATTCTCTAGACTCCTCTGATTTTGTCTTCAGTACTGCTGGAACTGTTTTCGATGAAAGTATTCAATCGGTATAGCTTTAAGCTTTAAGCTTAGTAATTAATCATCTTTTGGCGATCGCTTTTCTAGATAAGGCGATCGCTTATCCTCCCTCGCGGGGGGCTTTTTTTTTGGAAAAAATTGCTGTTTCTAAGGATAATAAAAACATTGGCAAATAATGTCAAAATCCAAGGAGATAATAATTCAATTAAAACAAAGACATGAGTACACTCAATATCTCCCTTCCCGAATCAATGCGGGAATTTATAGATCGGCAAATCGATGATGGTGGTTATAGTACAGCCAGTGAATATATCCGTCATTTAATTCGTCTCGATCAAGAAAGAGTTGAAAAAAAACAAATTGAAAAACTGTTATTAGAAGGATTAAACAATGGCGAACCCGTTGAAATAACTGATGACTGGTGGTCACAAAAACGTATCGAACTCATGGAAAAGTTAAATCAGTCTCAACACAATGAGTAGGCGGATTTTTATCACTTCCAAAGCAAGTCAGGATATAGATTTAGCGTTCGCGTATATTGCTCAAAATAATAACGAAGTTGCTCTCCATTTTTTCGATGCTGCCAGAAAAACCATCGCTCAATTGGCAATGACTCCAGGCAAAGGTAGTATATTTGAGATCGACAATCCTTGATTGCTAGGACTGCGTAAGTGGTCACTAAAAGGCTTTAAAAAATATCTGATATTTTATATCGCAGAGGAAGAATTACTAACTGTAATTAGAATTATTCATGGGAGTCGAGATATCCCTAATATTTTGGCAGAAGAATAAGATTAGAAATTATTATAGCGATCGCTTTCTTCGTTACAGAATATTGACCTAATATACAAATTAAGTTTCAACTAAATTATCTCATTAAGTAGCAACCTCCATGAGTCTTAATTACTTAAAAACATTTTTTAAATTCACCAGTGCGATATTTTTATTCACAAATTTAGCTGCTTGTTCTCAAGGCAAATTCGATAACGCGACTCAAACTGAAATCAACCAAGCTAAAAATTATGCGATCGCTAAAAATAGTGTTGAAAAACCAGCTTGGAATAATATTGATATTCAGACTCTTACAGGTCATAGTGATGCTATTTGGTCGGTAGCGATAAATCCCCAGCAAAACTTAATTGCAACTGCTAGTGAAGATAATACAATTAAGCTTTGGAATACCAAAACTAGGAAATTAGTTAGAACTTTGACGGGACATACTAAAGGTGTTTTATCTGTTAGTTTTAGTCCTGATGGAGAGAGATTAGCTAGTAGTAGTAAAGAGGGAATTATTAAAATATGGCAAGTAGAAACAGGGGGAATTGTTAAAACTATTAATGCTAGTGAAAAAGCCGTAAGGTCTTTAACTTATACTTCCGATGGAAAAAAAATAGTTAACAGCGATTGGGCTAATGATATTAAAATTTGGGATGCGGAAACTGGAGACTTAATTAGAACCTTGAAGGGACATGAAGGAGGAGTATTTGCGATCGCAGTAAGTCCCAATAACAAGATAATAGCTAGTGTAAGTAAAGATAAAACTATCAAATTATGGAATTTAAAAACTGGAGAATTAATTCGTTCTTTTGCAGGACATGAAGATAATATTAGAACCGTTGCTTTTAGTCCTATCTCCTCTGTATCCCCCTTATCAAAAGAGGGAATTATTGCTACTGGAAGTGTGGATAAAACTATCAAGTTATGGGATGTAGAAACGGGAAAATTAGTTAATACTTTATCCGACCATTCTCAATATATTAATTCCGTTGCTTTTAACTCCGATGGTACGATTTTAGTTAGTGCTGCTGAAGATAAAACTATTAAATTATGGGATGTTAATAAGGGTGAAGTAATTCGTACTTTATCAGGAAGTGGTGCAGGGGTGAATTCGGTTATTTTTGCTAAGGGCGATCGCGTTATTATTAGTGGGAGTGCTGCTGATGATAATAAGTTAAGAATTTGGGAAAACAAGTAATTAATATTGCCAAAGTTTAATCGTGCTATCTTTTCCGCCACTAACTAATAAATTTTCTTGCTGGCTAGTTGCTAAAGCTAATACCCAATTATTATGCTGAGAAAGAGTTGTAATTAGTCGATCGCTTTTTATACTCCAGACTTTAATTGTATTATCAGTAGAGCCACTAAAAATAGTATCGGAATCATTCGCAATAGCAACAGTTACAACGCGATTTTCATGACCTGTAAAAGTTGTTACCAATTCTCCAGTATTTAGTTTCCAAACCTTAATTGTTTTATCCCAACTACCGCTAACTAAATATTTTCCGTCGGGACTAATTGCGATCGCTCTAATGGTGTCTTGATGTCCTGAAAGAGATAATAGAAGTGTCCTACTCTCAGCATCCCAGACTTTAATAATTCGATCTTTCCCCGCACTAGCAAATACTCGATTATTGGGGCTAAATGCTACAGCATAAACTACTGTTTCGTGAGAGAAAATAATAGCATTTTTTTCGCCAGTTTCTAAGTTCCACGTTCTGACGCTTTCATCTTGGCTACTGCTAATTAAAGTCTTGCCATCGGGACTAATAGCTAATGCCCAAATACTCCCAGAATGACCCTGTAATTGCATTTCTAAATTATTATTATCTCGACTCCAAATTTTAATGTTACCATCGCCATCTCCCGAAATTAATTGATTAGTTTGGGGATTAAAAATCAACGCGCGAGTTACATTTTGATGCTTATCTAATATTTTAGCGATATCTCCAGTTTGCTGATTAAAAAATTCAATAGTACCTGTATTTTTGCCACTAGCAATCCATTTTCCATTAGGGGAAATTGCTAAAGACCAGATTTCTGCACCCGAAGCAATATTGATATTTTTAACTAATTCAATATCAAATTTAGCTAGTTCTGATGTTGATTTTAGTCTGGTTGCAATAAACGCTGCTAGTGACATCCCGCCTAACATTAAACCACCGTATTTGAGAAATTTTCGCCTCGAAGTATTACTAGAAACTGGAATTTCTATCAGTTGTTTATTCGGTATTAGAGTGCTATTTTGTTCTTTAATTCCTGCTAAACTCTTCCAAGTTGGCAAACTCATTCCAGGATTTTGCACGATAATGGGTTGCCAACTCGCCCCTGGATATTTAATATCTAATTCTTGCAATCTTTCCCTAGCTTCTCTAACAGCTAAATAAAAATGTTTGCCACTAGCAAAATTAGTTAAAAAATATTTTAAAAACTGTTGCGCTACTAAATCTGGAACGGGTTCGCGCATCACAATAATCTGTGGTAGATTGAGCTTTTCTAAGAAACTAGCTAAACCCAAACCATCGCAAGAATTAAAAATAGCTAGTTTTAAGCCTCCTTGTTCTACAGCCCTTTTTAAAGCATAAGATAGCTCTTCTAAACTGATACTATCTTCGGAATTAATATATATACGACCTGTTTCTAATTCAGTTTGGCTGTGTCCTGCAAAAAATAGAATATCCCATTTACGCTCCCATAATTGCGCGCTAATTTCCTCTGGTTTTGGCTCGCATAAAAAAGTTAATTCGGAATCGGTTAGAGTTTCAGTTAATATTTGCTTGTCTTCTACAATATTAATACCTTTGCTATCTCCTAAAATGGCTAAAATAGATATTCCTCTTTCGTGTAGCCTCGTTCTTTGACTGTTTGCAATCTTTTCGTAGTCATTAGTCGCTAAAGCAATTTCAGCATGAGGATATCTGTCTAATAATTCCCATAAATGCCAGGGTAATTTGCGTAATTGTTTGTCTGTGGTGCGAATTAAAATTCTAATTGTTTCATCAGGAGCAATTTTTTCGATCAGTTTGCGCCAAATAGGTTGAAATTGAGGCGAGTTCAACCATTCATCTAGCTGTTTTTTTATTTGATTGACTAAAAAACGCGATTCATCTCTACTCTTTTGAATTGAGCCGTCGTAAGTGATTTTTTTCGCGCTAATACGGCTAGTAGAATTGAGATTCTGATAGTTATACTGCCACGAATTATAGGTTTCTTTTAATTGTGGTGCTGGAGGTAAACTACCAGACATTTCAACTTCTCGCGTGCTTGCTTCAGGAGAGATCGCTAGGTTAACTTGCAATCCTAGCTCTAAACTTCCATCTAGTTTTAGTTCTACTACTTTGCTCATCCAGCTTTAAAGAAGAAAGTCTTCTTGAAAAAAATCATCAGATAGTTCTAATTTAATACTAAAAGCTTCCCCACAAGTACCCGAAAAATCGAATTTGAGATTTTTGTTTTCTCGACGGGTTGTCGCTTCCATTACCTTATCGCCATCAGCATCTAACAAGATTAACTGTAAGTTATTGGGTAAATAGTTATGTTCTAGTTGGGGTAAAATTTCTACTGCTATATCGCGCGAGCGGTCTTGAGTTTCTTTCACTCTTAAAATTAAGATAATGGGTATCTTGTCAGAGCCAATAGAAATTAACCTAGCACCTTCAACCCCAGAATTTCTAAATGCAGGAGCGATACTAGGAGTTTCTAGTAATTCGGAAACTGTTTGCCAACCCTCATCAAATAGTTGTTGAAACCAATTGTCTAACTGAATTAATTTTTTTTTTGAAGTTTGTAGCAGAGACTTTTTTTCCTCCTCAAAAGCAAAACTAACTTGATTTTTTAAACCCACAGGAGGCGACATTGGTTCGGCATCTGTTACTAAAACCCCCATAACAGCCATAGATTTACGAATCTCCTCGCGCATAGCTGGAGAAGTTTTGATTAATTCTTCTACCTGTAGCTTTTCTATTTCGTCTAAATCATCTAAAACGTAACCTGCTGCAAGTAATTCCATTTCTTCTGCGTTGAATGTATTCATGTTCGCTATCTTTATCTTGTTAATTATTGTTGATTCTGTTCTATTAAAAGTCTCTTGAGTTTGACAAATGCCAATCTCACCCTACTTTTTACCGTTCCCACTGGTAGATCGAGCCTTTCAGCAATTTGAACCCGACTCAATCCCTCAAAAAAATTCATCACTAAGATTTCTCTTTGCTCCGTAGGAAGAAGACTTAAGGCTTTTTGTAATTTCTCTTGTTGCTCCCGATCTTGAGTGGATTCTAAAGGCATGAGATCGGACGAACTTTCATAAATATATAATTGCCAACGCTCTAGAAAGTTTTGAGCAGTTTTACGTTTTCGCAGTTTATCGATTGCTCGATGGCGAGTTAGTAAACCTAAAAAACTTTTCAAACTTCCTCTTCCTGCTTGATAGCTATCTTTTTGCCATAGAGAGATAAAAACATCTTGAGTTAACCCTTCTGCATCGGAATTATTTTGTAATATTCTCTTCGCTACGCTGTAAACTAATCCAGCATAGCGATCGTATAATACATCCATTGCTTGAGAGTTATCAGCTCTTAACAGACTTATTAATTCGCTATCGGGTACATCTTTTAATTTCATCAAAAAATCGGTAAATATAGATTGCCAAAATTCATGTAGTTTTAGATCGTACTGTTGAAATCTATGGTAGTGAATAATTATCAAAAGTAGTTTATCTATATTCCTCCTCTAGTTCTGTAATTAGTACGGTTGTAAATCTAAAAATGGATCTCTCAGGCAATTTTAAGTCAACGTAGTTATGCTGGTTCTCCTCATCTTTTGGGTTCGAGTCCCAGGCGACCCATATATTTCTTATGCCTTATTGCCAGGGACTTTGTGACTTTACCCATAACTTTGCCATAAGTTATTTTGATTGCTAGGTATAGACAAAGCGATCGCAGTTGAATTAGCCCCAGAAATAGAACAGGCGATCGCTGAATTAATCGTAGTCCATTGGGCGCAGAAAGAAGACGTACAAAGAGAAATACGTAAACGCCTCAGAAGATTATACTATTGAATAGCGATGGGGATTGGGCTAATTAGGCTAATTAATTGTAAGATTGGCTAACTGCCTCAATGATCTAACAACTTGTCCTTAACTCGATCGAGAATCATCAAAGTTCCTTCAATGCTACCCATAGGAGCTTGAGTATCGGAAGGACGAACTCCAGTTATCTTATTTTGGTCGTTGAGGCTAACAATTAAATGAGGATATTCTTCTTGTTGTTCTTTATTACGAACCCAGATCGAGTTTTTGTTTACTAATTTCGCTTCCAGATTGTAACCAATTTCTTGCCATTGACTCATCTTTCTATCTCCTAGATATTATTGCTTTAAAAAAGGGAAAATTTACGAGTTAAAGTTGCTAGTTGTTCGCTGTTGCCAAAAAGAACCACACCGAAGTAAGTTAATTCTTCTGGGTTAGTAGTTTTGGTTTGCTCCATTTGAGTCATGGCAGAATCGGCTAACATACTGTCAGTAAAGACGTTATGGAGAATTCCTTTTTCATTAGCTGCTTGATGGAGGGTTTTGAGTTGGTTGTTATTTTTGGCTTTCAGGATAATGAAAGGATAAAAACTAAGAGATGTAGGTGCGCTCCAATTTGCTTTAAACTGGTATTGTAAGAATTTCATTTGATCGAGACTATCGGTTTTAGAGACTAATCCAGCAGGGATATGACCTAAAGCATTCATGAGTTTGGGAGTTTCAATTTTAGGATTAAGTACGGCGACAAATTTAGATTCATTATTTTCATACATAGTTTTTGTTCCTTGTGGCGTGTATTATGAGGGCAAAATGCCCCCAGGTGAATGGATTTATTAGTTGTTAATCAGGCGTTTAATTTCTGCATCAGAAAGAGTAGGTTGTTGAGCTAAATTCTCAAAAACAGCTTCCATCGAGTTATGTAATCCCCAGTATTGCTGATACTTTGCACCTGTATCCACTTGTTGTTGACGGTTGTAAATGGCATTTGCCCAGTTTTTGTCATCTTTGGGATAGTGATGGTGATGATCGTGAACGCAAATTTCGGGGTCTGATAAGACTGCAATGCGAACTGGTAAATGATAAAACAGCATTTTCAATGTCCAACAAATCCAGTCTTTAATAGTTCCGCCAATAGGATGTGCTTCACCGCAGAATCTGCCATGACTTTTACTTTCAATACTTCCTGTCGCTCCCCATAAGTGTTCGCTAGAAATTTGGCAAAGAGTAGAAATGTGATAGAGGATGGTTAGAGGAAATACCCACGCGACTAAAAAAGTAGTCCAAGAATGGGTTACTGTTACTAGGGCAATTACCACTAGAGTGAAAACTAATGACATCAGACGGCGGTAAGGTGGTGCATCAACCCAATTAGCTTTGAGTCTAGCTTTAAGAAAAAACCAGTGGAATTGAGGAGAGAAAACAGTTTGGCGAAATTTATGCCAGTAGAGTTGAGTGTTTTTCATGGTTTAATGTTGGTAGTATTTTGTTCCACTTCGATCGCGAATTAAATTACTAATATTCGGATCGAAGTTTTTTAATTTGTCAGGAAAAAATCTAGTTATTGTCATCCTTTAAGCCAGGATGAAAGCCAAGGAGTAACATGAACTTGGCATCAGGATCGTTTTCAAAGGTGGCAAACTTATCGACGTGGTGATGACATTTCACGTGGTCATGTCGATAGCCATCAAACCCTTGAACTAGAATCAAGGTAGAAAGAATTTCAGCAAGAATGAGATCGGGTTTATCGCCCCAAAATTGATAATGTACGCAACGATGGATGATACAAGTGAGAGTTTTTCTTGCACCACCCACTGTGACTATCCAAGAGATTAGTAACAAAGGGAATAGTAGGGGAGAAGAATTATAAATAATCGAACTTGCTACCCCACCTCCTAGTAAAGAAGCCATCGCTGTTGTTAGTTCGTATTCTTTACAGGACTTGAATAATAATTGTTGCCCTTGATAGGGTTTCCCAGTGAGCCAAGTCAAAAAAGCTTGAATCAGCTTATATACTAAAGGTGAAAAGTTTTTTGCTAATTCTGCTAGTTGCTCTCTAGTTTCAGTTTGGCTTAATTTATTACTGGAAATTGTAATTACTTTCATGGCTTTTTTAGTAACTCTGAAAGCAGTTTAGTTTATTTGATAAATCAAAGTAAATTCTCTAGAAATAGTTGTAATTATTAAGAATTTAAATCTAATAATTTTAGAGGTTGTCTGAGAAGTATTATTTGTCACATTTAAGCCCCCTAAATCCACCAAAATTGGGGGAGTTGGAATCAACAATTGCTCTTTTCCCCCCAACCCCCCTTCCCAAG
>JASJCP010000001.1 GCA_030065935.1 Xenococcaceae cyanobacterium MO_167.B27 | reverse complement strand
GGTCAAATAATCGACACAAGTTAAATCAGAAAATAGCTAGGCTACATCAACGTATATCCGACACAAGGGGCGACTGGCATTTCAAACTAGCTCATCACCTGTGTGATGGTGCTGGAATGATATTTGTCGAAGACATTAACTTTACCTCTTGGGCTAGAGGAATGCTCTCAAAACACAGTGCAGATGCTGGTTTTGGTCAGTTTGTAAATATTCTAGAGTGGGTTTGTTGGAAAACTGACACTTATTTTGCCAAAGTCAATAAGGATGGTACTTCTCAAACTTGTCCTAACTGTGGCGCACATACAGGTAAAAAGACTTTAGATGTGCGAGTACATAGCTGTAGCGAGTGTGGATATACGACCACAAGAGATGTAGCAGCAGCACAAGAGATTAGAAATCGTGGAATAAATGCGGTCGGGCAGATCGTGTTAGAAAATGCCTGTGGACTGGAAGCGACGGGGAGTATTGGGAACAATGCTCTAGTTGGCACGGGTCGAAGCAGGAAACTAACATCGCGAGGTGTTGGAATCTCCCGTTAAAAATCTTGAGGACACGGGTTCTGAGGTCTCCTCAGAACCGTGAGATGTCCGTTGATTTTAGCGGGAGAGGATGTCAAAATCAAATCAAAAGTCTCTGGAAACAGTTGAAGCAGTCAAAAAAATAACTTCTCAATCAAGAATAAACAAGTAGGTAGGGCAAAATAAAAACAACCATGTTAAGAACCACTAACCACTAACTACTAACTACTAACTACCTCAACCGATTAACTTTATTCGTGTTTTTCTAATTATCTAACCTAAAAATTTACTGATTTGACCGAAGCTCGCCCCCCCTCTAATTCCCATCTCAACCCCCGTCAGGAGGTACGACAGTTAGTTCGCTCTGAACTAAAAATTTTGCTTGAACAAGAAAACTGGGAAGGGGCAAAAGCAATTTTGGTGCCAGTACAGCCAGCCGATATTGCCGAAGCCATCGAAGGATTACCAGAAACCATGCAGGCACTTGCCTTTCGCCTACTTGCCAAAGATGAAGCGATCGCCGTTTATGAATACTTAGAACCTTCCGTACAGCAAGTTTTACTCAAAGACTTCAACCGCGAAGATGTCCGCACTATTATTGATAAGATGTCCCCTGATGACAGGGTGAAGTTATTTGACGAGCTACCTGCCAAAGTTGTTCGCAAACTGTTAGCACAACTCAGTCCTTCTGAGAGAGAAGCAACAGCTTTACTGTTAGGGTATCAACCTCAGACTGCTGGACGTATTATGACTCCTGAGTATCTCTCTCTCAAAGAGAAATGGACTGTAGCTCAAGCCTTTCAATACATACGTCATTTAGAACCAACCAAAGAAACTATTTATTCTTTGTATGTAACTGATAATCAGCATTATTTAACTGGTTCTGTTTCCCTTAGAGATTTGGTAACTGCTCAACCAGAGCAAATCATTGGCGAAATTGCAGAGCCTCATGTAATTTCCGTCCACACAGATACCCATCAAGAAGAAGTAGCTCGACTACTTCAGCGTTATGACTTCTTAGCCTTACCCGTAGTGGATACAGAAAATCGGCTAGTGGGCATTATCACTGTTGATGATGTGATTGATATTCTCGAAGCAGAAACCACTAAAGATATTCATACTCTTGGTGGTATTCAACCAGGAGATGACCATTACTTTCAAAGCAGCATCCTGAGTATAGTTTACAGACGCGCTTTCTGGTTGATTGTGGTGTTTTTAATGACCACTTTGGCAAGCTTGATCATTAAAGCTCAAGAGGAACTTTTGAAACAAATTATTTCCCTAGTAGTCTTTATGCCTCTGTTGATCGATACTGGTGGTGATGTTGGATGCCAGTCTTCCACAGTAGTAATTCGGGGTTTAAATACTCAAAGTCTTCGCCAACATAGAGTTTTATGGATTGTTAAGCGGGAAGTAATGGCAGGAGCTTGGCTCGGATTAATTTTAGGGTTAAGTGCAGTGGCTTGGGCTTATCTGTTTCAAGGAAATTTACTAGTTGCAGTAGTAGTAGGAATTAGTCTTCTATTTATTTCCATCTTAGGAAGCGGGATCGGTGCAGCATTACCTTTGTTATTATCTTGGTTGGGTTTAGATCCAGCTTTAATGTCTGCTCCTTTGATGACAACCATTGCTGATGTTTTCGGCGTTCTCATCTACTTGTATATAGCCCAGTTGATTTTGCCGTTTTAACTGAAACGACCGCTAACGTAGTCTAGAGTAGCTTGCTGTTGAGGAGTTTCAAAAATTGACTTAGTAGCAGCATATTCAACTAAATAACCAGTTTTATCCCCTTTATCGTTTGTCTCTACGTTGAAAAAAGCCGTCAAATCAGAAATGCGTGCAGCCTGCTGCATATTGTGAGTAACGATAATGATCGTGTACCTTTGTTTGAGCTCTTGCATCAAATCTTCAATGTTCTTAGTTGAGATAGGATCGAGAGCGGAACAAGGTTCGTCCATTAGCAAAATTTCTGGCTCTATAGCAATGGCTCTAGCAATACACAAACGCTGTTGTTGTCCACCAGAAAGGTCAAGACCGCTTTGATAGAGTATATCTTTGACTTCATCCCATAAAAAAGCTCGGCGCAGCGAGCGCTCTACTAATTCATCCATATCCCCCTGATAATGGTTTACCCAAGCACCATAGGCAATATTATTGTAAATAGATTTGGGGAAAGGATTGGGTTTTTGAAATACCATGCCAATCTTACGACGGACACTGATAGCATCAACATCGCTTCCGTAGAGATCGGTTTCGTAGAAAGTTATTTTCCCCTCAACTTTTGTACCTGGTATTAACTCGTTCATGCGGTTAAAACATCGAAGCATGGTACTCTTACCACACCCAGAGGGCCCGATGAAAGCAACAATTTTGTGTTTGGGAATTTCTAAACAAACATCCCGAACTGCCAAGAAGTCTCCATAAAAAACCGAGACATTATCTGCCTTAATAACAATTTCACCGTTGGGAGAGGGAGCAACTTCTGGGGCAAATGTAGGTTTATTCATGAGCTTAACCCCCAATTTATATATAGCCGTTATTGAATCTTTGTTGCGTTTATTCCAACCACAAATGATAATACCAATATTGTTTTCTAAGCAATGATTAATTACTATTCTTCCTGCTTTATTGATACCATCTTGAACTTGTCTGTTCTACCAATTATTACATCTAAGTAAAGAGGGAACAATAGACCTCTTGCATAAGTCTCCAAAACCTTGGTTGAGTCAAGTCAAAAGTTATAGATTTTGATTTAAAATAGCCAATTTCCTACTACACCATAAAAAACTTTTGCAAGAGTTCAATCGCTATATCAAGGTTATAAACGGTTTTTTTCGGCTTTGCTTGGCTGTTTATACTACTCATATGGGTTATTGAACCTAAACTCTCTATCTTAATCTTATCTTGACCTTGATAACTAAAAATTTTTAGCTCAACTTTCATAAAGTTTTTTAATAGCTATTAATCAAGAAACTCTAATTAAAATCGGCTTTAATAAGCGCAAAGAAAGGATATATTTGATTTTTGAGGAAATTATCTGGTATGGGGGAAAAAAAAGCTTTATGTGGCTCTTGCGCAGTTCTATTCATAAACATTTTATCCCTTTTTCTCTTGTCATAACTTCACCATAATAAGAAAATAAAATTAAAGTTTTATAAATAAAAATTGCTTTTTCGACCCTTGTCTATTGGGACGGAACAAATGAGTTAGACTAGAAGTGGAGAAATTAATTCAGGATAAAAAAAGGGGGAAATATGGATATCAAAAACTTCATGCCCGACATCGAAGATCTAGCTGAAGACCTCGGAGTTCCTGGAATTGCTGCTATTGTATTGCTGCCAGTTTTAGTTCCTGTAGCTGCCGGAAAACTTGGTAAACCCCTAGCTAAAGCTACTATTAAAGGAGGAATTGTCCTCTATGAAAAAGGCAAAGGTGTCATCGCAGAAGTTGGCGAAAGTCTCGAAGATATAGTAGCAGAAGCCAAAGCGGAATTAGCAGAAGCAGAAGCAGGCAAATTAGCAGAAGCAGAAGCAGCCAATTAGCTTTCCCGACGGGAAGCCTCGCGCTCTACGAAGTGAGCGTCGGGGTCGCTCCGCGCACCTTCGGTGAGAGAGTCGGGGCAAGGTCTATCCAGCATAGCTAGTTTACAGTTTTGAAACCAAATCTTTATATAGCAAGGTGCGGAAGTCCGCTTTATACTTAATTTTTCGGCTTGTATCTGGTGCTTTTCGCGCTCTTGAAGCCCCCTTCGCGCAAGTGTTGTACAATTATTGCAGAGCGTAACAGTAGGGGGCGATGACCCGAAGTTCGGTAGTAAATCAAAAATCCATCCCATTGCAGAACCTAGACAATTGTATATAGGGAGTTGCAGTTAAGAAAGAGTTTCGATTGGAAACTCGGTAACTGCGTAAAATATACACCGTAAATAGGATGTATTCTGAAAACTGTACCCAGGGACGCTGGGGAAGGGAAACTGCCTGCTGAGGTGCGTACTGTCGGGGATGTATGATGCTTGCATTGTTCATCTAGATAAGTGCTAGCTCCGAATACCTGGTCGCAAGTCTAGGATCGCTGTGCACTCTATCCTGCGGATAGAGTGTCTGGAGAACGTCACTTAGATTAAAATCCATATTAAGTACTTAGTTGATAGCAATGGAGAAAAGTACAGCATCTTCTACAAATGTAGAATTTGAGATAGTTCATGCTGTCAGTGGTAGAGTAAGACTGCGTCTTAAGAGTGATTATGCCCGCGAGCTTTTACCTAAGATAGCCCATCATTTACGACAGCAAGCGGGCATTCATACAGTTGAAATTAGACAAATAAGTAACAGCCTAGTAGTCACCTGGGCTCCCGATTTAATATCAGTCGAGCAATTAACAGATTTGCTACAACCGTTTGGCTCAATTAAAGCATCTACAGGAGCGATCGCTCAATCAACAGGGCAATCTGGCACAATAGCTTATAGTAGGTTATTTTCTCTTGTTCCTCCCCTAGTAGGAATAGCGATCACTAGAGGTTTGCAGGTATCAGGTTGGAAATCTATCTTGACCTATATTCTAGCAGCAGGTATTACTCGCGAAGTCATTGATCAAGTTAGAGGAGAATCAGACAAGGTTGAATTATCTCCAGCTAAAAAAGTCTCGACAAGTGAGATAGTAGTAGAAGAGAGATCAAATCTCTTGAGAGCAATAGAAACAGACTATGAGATTGTTCATCAAATTCCTGGGCGCATTCGCTTGCGCGTACCCAGAATCAGTCGCGATGGCAACTACGCTCAAGAACTAAAATATTTACTAGAACAAGACCATAGAATTACCGATATAAGTTTCAAAACTGATAGTAGTTCTGTAGTCATCTTATACGATATAGAAGCTCTCTCCGACTCGAATAGAGAGAAAATAGCTGTAAATAGTAGCAACGGAAACAAGGTAATTCAAGCAATTGATGACTCTGAAAGTTCTACTATCCCCAACCAAAAAAACCATCAAAATAATCCCTAACTCTGAACTTTAATCAATTATTATTTCTTGCTTATATAAAACCCACAATCGCTACAACACCAGGATAATAACAATACCAAAATAATTACCCTTCGATGCCAACACAAGGAGATTAAGAATGCCCTTGAAACTTGAAGACTTGTTTGAAGATTTAGGAATTCCTGGTATTGCAGCAGGTGTAGGTGCAATTGTGCTGGCTCCAGTCCTAATTCCTGCTGTAGCTAAAGCTAGTAAACCCGTAGCTAAAGCTCTGATCAAGGGGGGAATTATTGCCTATGAAAAAAGTAGAAGTGCGATCATCGAAACGGGGGAAGTTTTAGAAGATCTCGTAGCGGAGGTCAAAGCGGAAATGGCTGAAGAAGAATTGCAACAAAGCTTTGAGTCAGTAGAACCCGATTTTGAAGACAGCTAATAGCAATTCCAATATTGTTTATTTTTAAAGGTTTTTAAGCAATGGAGATCGCAGATAACAATAAAATTCCTCAGAAAGCGGGAACCGTGGAAAATCAGAATTCGTCTTCTCTTGAGGCTCAAATTGTCAGCCAAACCCCTGGACGAGTCCGCTTACGAGTTACCCCTGCTCATCGTCACCAGCAGAAAATAGCACCTATTGTTAATGCACTCAAAGCACGTCTTGAGATTTATCGGGTAAAAACTAACATCCCGAGTGGCAGTATTACTGTACTCCACGGTAGGGAACTACTAAGTAGCCAAGATATGTGTATAGTTTTGCAAGATTTGGGCGTAAACTTGGTTGAAGTAACTAAAGAGCCAGGAATATCAGTTTCTAGTTCTTCGAGTGCAGCAGCAGAAGTTATCAAAACAACCACAATTTTAAATCAACGGGTCAAAACAGCCACCAATGATGCTGTAGATCTGCGATTTTTATTTCCCTTGAGTTTAGGCGTGCTGGCTATGCGTCAGTTAATAGTAAAAGGCTGGCAGTTAGAACTTATACCATGGTATGTTTTAGCTTGGTATGCCTTCGATAGTTTTATTAAGCTTCATCCCTTATCCTTTAGAGAACATTCCAGTAAGATTTAGCGTTCGCAGCAATTTCCCTAGCTCGATCTGTACCATCATATAAATGAGATGATTTCATATATCGAATTTTAGGATTAATAAAAACATGATGGCTATCGAGCAGTTAAACGCTGATTTTGGCATTGCTAATCAACTGGAATTTATCGAAGGCAAGGGTCAACGACCAGTAATAGCGATCGCCAATAACAATGCTAAAGCATTAATCTCTATTTATGGGGGACAGGTGTTATCTTTTCAGCCTGTTACTGAGCCATTTGATTTGATGTTTGTTAGTGAGGTTGCCTACTATAAAGAGGGAAAAGCCGTTAAGGGAGGAGTACCTATTTGTTGGCCTTGGTTTGGACCACACCCATCTAATTCCGCTCTCCCTGCTCATGGATTTGTTAGAAATAGAGTCTGGAATGTTTTAGGGACTGAAGCAACTGCAACTGGAGAAACCAAAGTTATTTTGGGCTTAGTTGATACAGAAGAAACTAAAAAAATTTGGTCTTATTCTTTTGAATTGCAACTCGCAATTGTCGTAGGTAAAACTCTAAAATTGGAATTAACTACGCGCAATACAGGTAATGAAACTTTTTCTATTACCCAAGCTTTTCATACCTATTTTGCTGTGGGAGATATCAACCAGGTTAAAGTTGAAGGTTTAGAGAATAAAACTTATCTTGATAAAGTCGCAGGAGGAGTTGAAAAGCAACAACAGGGAACTGTAGAAATTAATGAGGAATTGGATCGGATTTATACAAATGTTCCTAGGAAATTAGTTATTGACGATCCTAAATTCAACCGTCATATTTCTATTGTCAGCGAAGGAAGTAAAACGGCGGTTGTTTGGAATCCCTGGATAGAAATTAGTAATAAGATGGGAGATTTAGAAGATGAAGCTTACCTTAGCTTTATTTGTGTAGAAACTACCAATGCTGCGGATGATATTATAACTATCGCACCGAATGAATCTAAAAAATTGGTTGTAACTTATGATCTTGAACATAATTAAAACTTCAGTCCAGGTTAAGACAATTTAAATTAGATTCACAAAACCTGGCACTTTACCAGGTTTTTTTATCAGACATTAGCTAATGTGTAGGCAAAGATAAATAATTTATCTGTAATCATTTATTTCCTCATGGGAGTTTTAGTCAATCAGCGATCGCATACCTAGCCAAATACCATACTACAAAACATATGACAACTTGACGTGCGGAAAGTGAAATATATATTTTTATCTTTTTACTGATTGACTTTTAATTCAATTGTAAGTACGACGATCGATATCATTATCGAATAGATCGACATGACAGCAGAACTAAAAAATATCCAATGGTTTCAAGAGCAGCTTCTAGCCTGGTCAAAACACAACCGAGCGAGATTATCCCTGGCGCAGAACATCTGACCCTGATCTTAGATCTGAGGGCTATCGCCAATTTTTTTTTTCTTATCAATAACTCAAAATAGGGGGGAAAGGGGGCTTCCCCCAAAAGACCTCATGAGCGCAGCGAATTCGATCTAGGTCTGAGTCCTGGGGGGACTACAGAGAAGCTCACAAAGCAGACTGTATAAGAAAAGCAGCCCTCATACCTCGACGATAATAATCGTTTTTCCCCGTGGAAAAAGAGAGTAATTGGTGAACTACATCCTGGAAAAAAGCTAAAGAATCAGTCCAATTTTGCCCGTTCAAACCAATAGAAAAATTACTATGTCTGGCATAAGTTCGACCAGGTTCAGTAGGTCTAGTAACATAATTAGAAACTCCTTTATATTTAATTGATTTACCATTAAAAGTAGAGAGAGAGTAAGCTAAACTAATTAATAAAATTAAAGATATAAGTCGGTCTCCAGTTACTTGAGTCATCTCCAAATTATAACCTCCAATCTTAAAATCTCGCTCTCATTTCTTCACGGGAAAGGGGGGATTTTAAGTAACTTTTTTGGTTAATTAAGTTATCTTTTAGGAACTGTCCCCCCTTCCCGCCCATTCTTTTTGAATAAGCAGAAGTAGCGTAGGATAAGCTACTAAGATTTGTCAGAATATACCAAGGTTCTTTTGGCGACTTTTGACGATATTTTCTGCCATATTTGGCAGCTAAATTAACTCCCCCAAATCCTTTACTTTTAGTAACTCGAACCCCCTCGTAAAAAAGAGCCATACCAGGGGATAATCCTAACTCTTTTAATTGAAACCAAATCTGCTCTTCTAATTCTACATATTCATTCTTTTTTAAGCGGAGACTAAAATAGACTTGTTCCTGTTCTGACAACCATTTTGCCAAATCTACACTACAAAATTCACGGTCTCCTAAAACGACAATTTTATAATTTTTTAATAATTTTAAACTAGGTTCTAAAACTTGTTTTTGTTCTGTTAAATTACTATTACCTTTTTTTGGGAGTAAACAAAAATATATAGGAATACTTCTGCGATTATAAACTAAACTAACCATTAATAAATTTATCGATCCCCATTGACTTCGTTCGCCGAAGGCGCGCTTTCAGCGACCAATCACAATTTCAATTACTTCTCCACAATTAAATTCCTCTTGAATCCAAGATAAAATAATCGGAAACCACAACGAAATAATATTAAATTGTTTCAGGGATAAAAATCTTTGTAGTTTGACAATTCTACTTTTTAACTGAATGGGAAATGGAGAACGACGCGCTAGTTCTTCTAACCTAACTGTTTTCAAGTTTTGAAGTAAATTAAGTACAATTAATAGTACAAGATATTGAGGAGAATTAAACTGTTTTTCGAGGTGTTTGCTATATATTTCAGGAACTTCAAACATCTTATTATCAACAAGTCTAGCTTATTGATAACAGTGTCTCATTTTTTGGGAACTCATAGGCTTCAATTAGCGACCAGCGAAGCTGTTGCCTTCGGCACCGCCTATAGCTTCTGACCTTCTCTGTAGTCCCCCCAGGTCTGAGTCAAAAAAATTATTGAATTTTAATTGCATGGATGCAATTAATTTAAGTTCAACTAAATAGACTAAATTCGCTAGGAGTCTCTAATAATAAAGATTTATGACTATTATAAACCTACGCACATAAGTTAACTTACATTGTTAGACAATTTATAATTTGTTTGTTTGTCTTTGACTATTATTCAAATCTTACTACAACAAAAACCCAATTTAAAATAATTTTTTTGAGCAAAAAGTTACCGATAATTAACGGCTAACTTCTAATTCATAAATTGTTCGGTTAAACTTAGAACTTCTCGCGAGAGTCAAGCGAGCGCGTGGCTCTATGGAGCTTGATTTATAAATAATGTAATAACCTACAAATATTCTTTACAAATTAGAAGTATTTATTTTATAAAAAGCTTATAAAATAAATACTTTATAACCTCTATGATATTGAATATCACACTCCAAGACAGAGAATAACTTTCTAGACCATCTAGCAGGATTTTACATTCATCTTGGAGCAACGCCTAAGTGAGACAACTCTTAAAATTATCAAATATGACAAAACTTAATGGTTGGTTAGCTAATTTGTTAATTAATCGGGATCAATTGAATAATAGTATTTGCCTTCTGTTTCTTATTCTTCTCGGAATAACTTTGCCTTTTTTACTTGTGACAAACATAGATTCCTATTTTAGAGGAGATATAAATGTATTTCATTCCTGGGCAAATTGCTGGAGCCATAAAATCTATGTAGCTTGTCAGCCTAAGATTCCCCCTAATTACCCTGTTGCTGGACTAACTCTAAGTGCAGGTTTAATCCATACTATAACCTCAATTTTCGATATCACCGAGCGGAATACTTCAGATATGATTTTCCGCTATTATCTGGCATTTTTTGATTCTTTAAATTTTCTCTTATTTATCTGGTTGGCAAGCTTGATGCGGTTTCGCTTCCCTATTATCATAGGGTTTATTTTACTAATCATACCATCAACTTGGGTAGGGGGTGCCATCTGGGGACAAATTGATGGTATTGCTTTGTTTTTTTGCTTACTTTCTACTATTTGTTTTTTCAAATCCTGGTTAACAAATGATATTGATATAGAAAGCGTAAAAGTCTGGAAAAGCACTATGTGGCTGCTCTTAGGAAATCTTAGCCTTTCTCTTTACATTTTAACTAAGCAGCTTGCTATCTTTTCGCTACCTTTCTTTTTCCTTCTTTATATGATAACTGTGTGGAAATTTTGGAAAAATTTTCATTATAGAGGTCTTTTATGGGTATTTTTAACTCTATTTATGTTTATTTTCTTCTTTCGTTATATAGATAGTTTATTTGAAGTACCTGGACAATTTCACAATTCGAGTTACTGGTTTGTTTGGACAGGGGGAGGTAGTGAACATGGAAATAAAATTTCTGGAAATGGATTTAATATTTGGATGTTTCTTGGGAGAGATATGTGGTCTTCTTCTCGCACTCCTTTTTTCACCTTAAAGCTGGGAAATTGGAAAGATGATATTGCTCCTTATCAGGCGGGAATTTTTTTATATTCAATATTCACCGCTTTCTTGTTATTTATCTGTTGCAAATGTATTTGGACAATTTTGAATAAGAAAATTGAGTTTGGACAAAGAGATAAGGCGGACGTTCACCTGATAGCTCTGTTATGTTTTTTTCATGGTCTTTCCCATCTTGGTTTTAATGTTTTACTCACCGGAACACACGAACGTTACCTATATTTGGGATATCCATTCCTACTTATTGCAGTGACTTGGTTTTATACGAATAAGATTGCGTTTTCTTGGCAGTTAACCATATCTTGTTTCTTTGCAGCATTTGCCTATGGATGCTTTGTTTTTTCGATGACGGGACCACTGCCAAAACTACTTTTTCCTCTACAACGACACGAATTTTTAGCTTCGATCCATGTCTTTCTCTTAATTTTTCTTTTGGAGCGGTCGATACTGGTCTCTCAGCTTGGCAAGAAGAATAGCAAGGTAGTTTCCGATCCGATAGTAAACGAACAGAAAACAACGCGGACCGTATAATTCGATGAAATAAAAGCTTAAAATCCTTGTCCTATAATGGTTTCAAGAATTTTAATAATTGCTCCGTTGAGTAATTTCAAAATAACTACAAAAAGTGTCTGCTAATTTGACCATTTCAGGTCGCGCCCCCTGGTGACAGCTTGGCGCTTATCTGGTCCTTATTAATGGGACTTAGACATTTTTGGGTCAAAAACAGGCTCAAAGCTATATACAGCAATCATTTTACTTCGATTTGATAAGTTTCTTGATATACTTAGGTTTCAGGGATTTTTTGGGGTTTGGTGTATATCTATTCCCCTGTCTGGATTTGAAGCTGTTTTTTTGTTATTTTTTGTCTAAGTCCCATTAAGCAGTTACAAGTACTTGTAAAATCGTGGTTCATTTCACTTACTAAGAATAATTATTTTTAAGTTCATATTTTTGTTTGACTAAACTTGACTAGACTGTAAATACTGAACTAAAAAATAAGCTCATGGTAAATATTACATACGATAAAAGCACGGTCAAAAAATTATTACAAAATTTTTTGACAAAAGAACAAATAAGATTTATTCGTGAAATCTATTATCCAGTAATATATCGAAAAAATCTAATTAAACTAGCCACTTTTTATAAAACTGACAAATGGAATAGACACTGGTATGCACAACACTACCAGAAACACTTTGAACCTCTCAGAAAAAAAAGATTAAACATCCTAGAAATTGGAATCGGAGGATACTCTAATCCCAATAAAGGTGGAGAGTCTCTAAGGATGTGGAAAACTTATTTTCCAAAAAGTAACATCTACGGAATCGACATTTATGAAAAGAAAAAACATGAAGAAAAACGTATTAAAACTTTTCAAGGAAGCCAAATAGATTTAAACTTCCTCAAAGAAATTATAAACGAAATTGGTCAAGTAGATATCATTATAGATGATGGTAGTCATATAAATGATCATGTAATTAAATCTTTTGAAATACTTTTTCCTATTCTCAGTAAGAATGGAATCTATGTCATAGAGGATACACAAACTTCTTACTGGAAAAAATTCGGAGGAAGTAGAGATGATCTTAATTCTAATAAAACAACTATGGGATTTTTTAAAAATCTATGCGACGGGTTAAATTACGCTGAGTTTTCAACGCCAGATTATATTCTAAAATATTTTGATAAACACATCATTTCTATGCATTTTTATCACAATCTAATATTTATTTATAAGGGTGAAAATAATGAAGGTAGCAATATAAAACCTAAAAAATTGGCTAAACTAATTTCAGATTAGAATTTGTGCAAAATGGCAAAATTTTTGCTGAAAAAGTTTTTTCTGAATATAACAGAAGTAACGAATATTTCATTCCAAAAATAAAATATGCCCTACCATGGTTATCCTAGCATTTAGGATAAAATATCTTTTGTACGAAATAACGTATTACATTTATCCTTAAATTTGTAATATAGATCCAAGGGCGATCGCACTCTTTGAATTAAAGCGATCGCCTTTTTTAGCAGCTCTTCTGAACAAAAGTACTGATAAAAATGGTAACTCTAAATCATTTTTGACCCCTTGCGACCGCTTCCGCGTTCTTTTTGAAGATCCCAAGGCGAAAAGAACTTGTCCATCTACTGAAGTAGGTCAACTCTGGTCAATGAAACTATCATTAAAAGAAGATCGTTTATATGTTCTTGAAGCCCAATATCTTCAAGATTAATCAACTAAGATTGTAAAAGCCTTTCTGCTGAATCTTCCCACAACATCTCAAGACGTTCAAGATACTCGGAATCATTCAACACTTGGACAGTTTCATTATCTAGGTTTTTACAATTTGGTTCTAGTTTTTGGCTCAAAGAAAAAGGTATTTATTTGATTAAATTAATTGTGGCATAGATTAATTTAAAAAGTTTTAAATTAAGATGAAATAATCAAGATTAAATATATTGCTTGTGTGAATTAAATAAAATAGAAAATAAGGCATTTAGCATTTGATTACTCATTTTGGCATGATCACTTTGTCCTATTCAGTGAAGAGCAATTTGGCGATCCGATAGCAACGGAACAGAAAACAACGCGCTCGAACTGTACCAATTAAACCCTCTGAGAATTAGACACCTCAAACCCTAAGCCTGTAATTTTGTGTATTCCATTTAGACGTGCATAATGGGAGTTTTAGTCAATCAGCGATCACGCAGTGCCTCGCTTCGCGAGATCGCATACCTAGCCCAATAACATACTACAAAATATATGACAATTTGAAGTGCGGAAAGTGAATTATAACTATCCCACCGAATGAATCTAAAAAATTGGTTGTAACTTATGATCTTGAACATAATTAAAACTTCAGTCCAGGTTAAGACAATTTAAATTAGATTCACAAAACCTGGTAAAGTGCCAGGTTTTTTTATCAGACAGTAGCTAATGTGTAGGCAAAGATAAATAATTTATCTGTAATCATTCGATAACTAGTATTAGTTAGTTGAAACAATATCTATATTTATTGTCTCTATTTGTCCTGTTAAACTTTTCAAATTAGGATTCATCTCCTCACTGTTTCCTACTACTAAAGTAACGATTTGTTCTGGTTGCAAATACTTAAGGGCGACTCTTTGGATATCTTCTATAGTTGTAGCTTTGACTTGATCTTGATATTGGAAAATAAAGTCTTGAGGATAGTCAAAATACTCGTAGCGCATCAAACGGGATATGGTTTGACTGGGATTTTGGAAATTGAAAACAAAAGAGTTAAGAATAGACTCTTTAGCTTTAGCTAACTCTTCTTCGGAGATGGGATTAGCTTGTAATCGTTCAATTTCTCGGAAAATTGCCTGAATAAAGGGAACTGTAGTAGCTGACTGGGTTTGTCCCCCACTGGTAAACTTGCCAGGATAATCATAATTGGGACTCCAAATGCCATATACACTGTAAGCTAATCCTTGACGAGATCGCAATTCGTCAAACAGTCTTCCCCCAAAACCATTTAACACCCCATTCATCACACTAAGAGCAGCATAGTCTGGGTTATCTAAAGTATTTCCTAAGTGTCCTAACATCACATTGCTTTGAGTAGAGTCTGGGCGATCTATCAGAAAAACACCACTATCCTGTTTCTGAGTTGCGGAAGGAATAGTTAGTTTAGGTTGGGGTGTAGTTACTTTCCAGTCAGCAAAAACCGATGCAATTTTAGTCTGCATTTCTTCGGTGTCAAAATCCCCTACAATCCCTAAAATGATGTTGTCAGGGCGGACATATTCCTGATAAAAATCAATAATATCTTGGCGAGATATATTATCTAGAGTCTCATATTCTACAGTACGAGCATAGGGACTATCTGCACCATAAATTAATTTATTAAACTCTCTGTCAGTAATACTTTGTGGATTGTCATTGCGTCTGGCGATCGCACCTCGTTGTTGATTGATGGCTAATTCTAATTGAAGAGATCTAAAAGCAGGTTCTCGTAATACTTCTGCAAATAAGGGAAATACTGTATCTATATCTTCTGTGAGGGTATTAAAGCTAGCCCTTCCTAGAGTAGTACCGATTCCTGTTTCAATACTAGCTGCATTCTGTTCTAAGATAAAATTTAATCTTTCTGGGGGATGAGATTTTGTCCCACCACTCCGCATTAGTGTTCCTGTTACACTCCCTAAACCCACCTTATCCGAGGGTTCAAACCTTGAACCAGTGCGAATAAAAGCTGCACCACGAATTAAAGGTAAATCTCGGTCTTCTGCTAAATATACCACCATGCCATTATCTAACTCGTAGCGGATATATTCAGGTAGTTGTACTTCTGGTAAGGGGGGAAATTCTAATTCTGTATAGTGTTTCGGGGTTTTGGCGGTAGCTGTTAGGGGAATAGCGATCGCTAATATGACCACTAATAAGACTAAACTCAGCCAAGTAATAGTTTTATTTATTTGTTGTAACATCATTTTTTCCTAATAAATCCCAAGCTAACTTAGCAGCACCTAACATTCCAGCACTATTACCCAATTGGGCTGTTAATAACTGTAACCCAAGGCGGGATGTGGGGGTAACTCTTGTTTCGATTTCTGCTAAAGTTGCAGGAAGAAAATACTTGCTACTAGCACTAATACCACCCCCAATAATAATCGCTTCAGGAGTCAGCACATACATCAGACTTGCTAAACCTGTTCCTAATATTGTGCCGTATTTCTCCCAAAACGCGATCGCATCTTTGTTCCCATTTTCCGCTAATTTCCCTAATACTACTGGTTCTTGCCCAGTTTCTCGAATAATTGCAGTAATAGAACAATATTGCTCCAAAGAACCCCTATTTCCACTATTACAAGGATAGCCTTCCGGATAAAGAGTAATCAAACCCAACTCACCAGCAGCACCATAACCACCAGTAAACAGTTTACCGTCAATAAAAATTGCTCCTCCTACTCCTGTACCCAAAGTCAACAAAATAAAATTGTTAAAATTTTTTCCTACTCCTAACCAAAACTCCCCTACCGCAGCACAATTAGCATCATTTTCCACAGTGGTAACTAAATTAGTTTCTGCTTCTAACCAATCTGCTAGAGGAACATTATGATTCCATCCTGGTAAATTAATCGCTATTTTAGCAATACGATGATTATCATCTGTTGGACCAGGCATTCCCACACCTATAGCCAAACAATTATGCTGTTGTTGGAGTTGCTTAATTACAGGCGCGATCTCATTTACTACCGCTTCAGGAATAGCTGGTTTGGGAGTCGCAACAGTCACAGACTCTGTACAAGTACCATCAGCCATAAAACACCCAATACTAATGGTAGTACCACCAATATCAATCCCTATAACTTCTGGTCTTAAAACATTTATCATTTATAGCAACTGGACTAGGGATAAATTATGAGGGATGAGAAGTGAGGAGTGAGGTCGGGGGTAAGAGGGTCAGAGGGTCAGAGGTCAGGGGTATTAGGTATTAGGTATTAGGGAATAGGGATTTATTTTTATTACTTATTACTTATTACTTATTACTTTATTCTGAATCCTTCATCCCTTCTGAGTCCTTCATCCTTACTACTAATTAACGTTGTTCAGTCACATTAGGCTGTGATGGTGCATCTTTAAAGCGATCGCTCATTTTTAATATTATATAATCGAAACCCAGAAAAATAAGTAACCCTATTGCTATTATTTTCCATAATTGATTCGGCTTATCTGGCTGCTTAACCGAAGTTTGTTCTACAACCTCCACCATCTCTTCTGAGTCTAAAACCAGTGAATTAGAATCTATTGATTCAGTTTCCGTTTTTGGTTCTGGGGTAATTGGTAGCTCCGTAATGCCATTTCCTGAAGTTTCAGGTAACAAAGCCAGCCATTCATCTACGCTGCTAGGGCGTTCCTCCAATTCCAATGCCATACCCTTCATAATTGCTTGAGATATCTTATCGCTTAACTCTGGTCGAATTTGTTGTGGGGTATTTAAGATCAGATGATCTCGTAAAGTGGCTGAGATTGGAATTTGAGCCGTTACCAGTGTATAAAGAGTTGCTGCCAAACCATAAATATCCGTGGCTTGAGTTCGTTCCGCTTTGGGGAGATACTGTTCTATAGGGGCGTAACCGTCTGATACTAAACTGGTATGAGTTTGAACTAATCCTCTAGAAAACTCTCGGGCAATGCCAAAATCAATTAGCACTACTTGTTGCGTATCTTCACACAAAATTAGATTTTGTGGCTTAACATCTCGATGCAAAAAGCCATGATCGTGAACTACTTTTAAGGCGTTTCCTACCTGTTGGATATATTTAATAGCGGTAGCTTCTGGTAACGGGCTGTTAGGCAGAACTATCTTATCTAGAGTTTTCCCTGGAATATAGTTCATAACTATGTAGGGAACTCCATCTTCGCTAAAAAATTCGCGGTAGGGAATAATATTAGGATGAGAGCATTCTAATAGTCTTCTGGCTTCATATAAAAACTTCTTCCTGATATCAGAGGCTTCATCTTCTTGGGATGAAACTGACGCGAACGTTTTAATAACAACTACCTGATTATTAGTTTGATTAATGGCTTTATAAGTAATGCCAGAAATACCTCGCCCTATTTCTTCTTGGAGAAGATATTTGCCTCTACCAACTAGTAACGCCATAATCTAAATTGATATTTATTAACTTCTTATGAAAACACAAAACTGAGTTATGTCAGTTACATGGGCTAGATCTATATTTTAAATAACCTTTTTTCCTTGCCCATTAAATAAAGCAAAATTTTATGCCTATCCACTTCCTCAAACTTAAGTTTGGTAAGTTATTAATATTTTTTTTAAATTCTAATACAAATCCGCCCCAAAAATCTTTTCACGAATAGATATTGAGTCTAAAACTGCGACCTGTTGGTGTTACTGCGTAATTTTAGCTAGTAATTTAGTACTTAATGAGTTGATTATAGCTCTCTAGATGAGTTTAATCATCATCATCATCATCATCATCGTCGTCGTCATCATCATAATCATCATAATCATCATCATCATCATCATATTTTCTGTTTCTTAGTTCATCCTCTAATTGCTTTTTGTTGTCTATTGTTTGGCGAGAATTAGAGGGTTCCTCCCTTTGGAAATTAGAGTTTGTCGGTTGGATTTCCCGGTTTATTTCATCAGGAGATAGGAAAATACTAGGTACTCTACGAGGGGGGGATGGATTCGGTGTTTCAAGAGTTTTTGGCTCAGATTTTTCCCTCGGAGCTACATTAGGATTAATCTGTCCCTCCAATTCCTTGGGAGATACTAAAGTACTAGGTACTCTACGAGGAGGAGATGGATTCGGTGTTTCAGGAGTTTTTGGCTCAGATTCTTCAGTACTATTTAATTGAATTTTTTCATCCCCAGATAAGGCTTGAAGTCGCAACCAAGCATAATCTAAACCTCCTATCACTGCCACAAGTACTATCAATGCTGCCCAGAGTTGTTTGCCTTTCCTTAATCCTTTAATGTACGAAAATCCAGAATTTGTCGATTTTTCACCATTATCAATTTCTCTTGTGGTTACTACTGATGAATAGGAAACATTATTGCCAGTTTCAGGTAATAAAGCCAGCCAATCATCTATTCTTCTGGGGCGTTCTTCCAATTCCAATGCCATACCCTTCATGATTGCCTCAGATACGCGAGCGCTTAACTCTGGTCGAATCTGTTGTGGAGTCTCTAAGGGAAGACGATTTCTTAAGGTTGCTGCAATGGGAACTTCAGCCGTTATCAGTGTGTATAGAGTAGCTGCTAAAGCGTAAATATCTGTAGCAGGAGTGCGTTTGGCTTTGGGTAGGTATTGCTCTATGGGTGCATAACCGTCTGATACTAAGCTAGTGTGAGTTTGAATTAATCCTTCAGAAAACTCTCTAGCAATGCCAAAATCAATGAGAACTACTTGTCGCTTATTCCGACGCAGAATTAAATTTTGTGGTTTAACATCCCGATGCAGAAAACCATTTTCGTGGACTACTTTTAAGGCTTCTCCTATCTCTCTGATATAGGCAATGGCAACTTCTTCTGGCAATGGATTATGAGGAAAGATGATCTGATCTAAAGTTTTCCCTGGAATGTAATCCATTACGATGTAGGGGACTTCATCTTCGCTGAAAAACTCGTAAAATCGAACAATGTTGGGATGATGGCACTTGATCAATCTTTGAGCTTCTTTTAAAAATTTCTTTTTGGCTTCAGATAGCTGAGTCGGGTCAGTCAAGTCAGACTTAAATGTTTTAATGACAACTACCTGATCCAGAACTTGATTAATAGCTTTATAAGTGCGCCCAAAACCGCCTTCACCTAATTCTTCCTCAAGAAGATATTTCCCATTTTGTAAAGTTTTGCCCACTACAAATGTCATAGCCAGGAGATAAGATAAGATTAGCTTAGTTAGCCGAGAAATTATATAAACATATTATCGGAAAAAGATGTTACGATCCCGATACCAATCGCAATTGCTGTCTCCTTGACATCCTCCCGCTTTTGCCTGGTATTTTCTTTTTACAGTTATCGTAAAAGCGGACGGGCGCGGTCTTGGGGGTTTCCCCCATGAGCGACCCGTTCAAGAAAACGAGAAATAGCAGACCATGCCCGCTCTGCTGATGATTGTCTGGCTGTAGAGTTAAGTTTTTTATCAAAGTCAAATTCTTTAGCTAGGACTGCACAATATTTGTTTAAATCATGGGGTACGCAGTTGGGAAACCTCGCGTCTTGAGACCGAGGAGGAACAACAGTTGAAACGGCTAAAGCCGTGAGTGAAATGTTAAAATCCATAAGTATAGCCATCTTTTTTCTGGACAATACTGCAATATTTGTGACTAATCCCTTGTACTGTTTGATTAACGGTTTTGATATTAAATGAACCAGAAGAGCGAACAGCAACTTTACCCAGATAAGAGCCAACACCGTGGTTGGATATGCTCTCGGTTAGAGAGCATCCCCCACGGTCAATTTTCTTACCTTTGGGAACTATTGCTCTGACCATATCTCCAGTTTGGAAACCTTTGACTTGTTTGATGTGGGCAGATTTTCTGACAAGTTCTCCTGATTTATTTCTTCTGGGAAAACCAAATTTATCGACATGAATCACTGGTCTGTTACCATGACCAACACATTTAATTAGCAAAGTAGGATTATGCTAGCACATCAGCACAAGAGCGAAGATTATATTGTGATCAAAGCAGTACACCCTGACCCCAATTAATCCTATGATATCTCATCCCTATATTTCGTTGTAGTCGGCTTGTGCCATAATTTCTTGCATGAGGGGGGAAAGATTCTCGTTTAACTTTCCAGCGCGGATCAACTCAGCATAAGTATCCGCTTCAAGATCTAACATTTGTTCTCGCAGTTGTTCCCGACTCAGCGATCGCAAGTTATCATGTTCTCGATTCATTTTCTCAATTTTGTCTTCAATAGACTGCAATTCCCCTTTGACTAAACCCTGTTGATAGCGATAAAATTCAGGCTCAATAAGAGAAGAAATTTCGTTATCGTCTAAATAATTCAGGACTCTTTTGAGGGCAACTCTACGAGCTAATAATTCAGAATATTCTTGTTTTAGGGGTTGATCGCCGATTAAATCTAGGGTTTCTAGTAGCCATTGAGTAGTTAATCCTTGAACTAATAGAGTAAATAGAACTACACCAAATACTGTATCAATAATTTCTTGCCTACCAGTCATTAACACAGGAACACTCAAAGCCAGGGCGATAGATACTGAACCTCTTAAACCACCCCACCACAGAACAGTTTGTTCTCGGAGATTAATTTGAGTTTTCCGTAGTAAATTACTAATATTCCCCAAACCAAAAATTACGATCGCTCTTGTGACTAAGACGGCTGCGATCGCTACTAAAATTAAATTAAAGTTGTTACTAAGACTAACAAAATTAATTTGATCGCCAATTAACAAAAATACAATTGAATTGACAAAAAAGGCTAAAAATTCCCAAAACTCTGATACTAGTAATCTGGTACGGGGATTCATACCAATACGAGAGCCAAAGTTCCCCAAAATTATGCCGACGGTAACAACCCCAATAACTCCGGAGCCCCCTAACTCTTCTGTCACCAGATATGTGCCATAAGCAGAAACTAGGGTAAGAGATTGTTCTACCAGAGGAAGATCAAATCTTTGAGTAAGATAGGAAATACCAAACCCAATAACATTACCAATACCCAAACCAATACCGACAAAAGTGAAAAACTGAATAACGGTTGTGGGTAAAGAAAATTCTTGAATTCCCAAAGGGATACCCACTAACAAGACAAAAGCTACTACTGCTACCCCATCATTAAAAAGACTTTCCCCCTCCATAAGGATAGTTAAGCGTTTACTAGCTCCTAATTCTCGAAATAACGCCACCACAGAAACAGGATCCGTAGCTGATAAACTAGCTCCCACTAACAATGCTGTCGCTAAAGACAAAGCAGTAAACTGACTTAAAGCCAAAGCGATACCGACAACAGAAATAATCACTCCCACTATGGCAAATAAACTTACTGGTAACAGATTCTCTTTCAAACTGCGCCAGCGAATATTCCAAGCTGCTTCAAATAGCAATGGAGGTAAAAATATCTCTAAAATCAACTCTGGAGACAGATTAACTAGGCGAATATCGACAAACGCCAGAGCCAGACCAACAATAACTAGAAGGAGTGTATAGGGAATTTGTCGAAACCAGGTAAAAATTCGTGAAATAGTGGCAACACTTAAAGAGACGGATAAGACAATTAAAAATTGTTCTAGATTCCCTTTAATTGATATCTCTGTAATAGTAGAATCTATAGTCATTAGTGATTAATAGAGCATGAAGCATTGATCAACCTTTCCCTCAATAAATTTTCTGGAAGGGAAACAAGAGGCTTTAGACCTCTAAATTATCAATTATCGCCCTATCAATTATCAACTTTTTGCTAAGATTGCTCACCATAGCTCACCATTGATTCCAGACAATAAACTAATTGCATATAATTGATTAAAAAACTCCAAGGTACTACGCCTATGATAGGGGAAGCCCGCTTGGACTTCCTCAATACATAATAGCTCAATAGATATATAACTCCCTAATTATTAACTATATTAAGTAACCCAGGTACTAGATAATGATTCGTATTTTATTAGTAGATGATCAACATCTTCTCTGTGAAGTGTTAAAAACATGGCTTGAAGTAGAAGAGGACTTTCAAGTTGTGGGAGTAGCCTACGATGGTGAAGAAGGTCTAAAAAAAGTCGAAATGTTGCAACCAGATGTAGTTCTGATGGATATTGATATGCCAGGAATGGACGGTTTGAGTGCAACTCGACATATATGCGATCGCTTTCCCGATGTCAAAGTTATCTTTTTGAGTGGTCACGACGATGATAACTATTTAGGTAAATCTCTCAGAGCAGGAGCAAAAGGCTATCTGCTCAAAAATACCACAGCAGAAGAACTGGCAGCAAAAATCAGATTCGTCTATGAAAACAATAACAACCATAATAGTAATAATTTTTTACCAGAGAGCGAGCATCAGGATTTAGGAGTTTTTCAGGCTCAACTAGAAGATTTTATCGAAATTTACCGAGATAAATTTCAGAAACAACTGGAAAATTACCAGCAATCTATAGCAGAAATTAATAATACTTCAAATGTAGACTCTAGTTATGAAAAAAGGCTGGAAAAACTCGAAAATTTGTTGCGAGAAACCAAAGAACAAAAGCTACCACAAGTCAAACAAGAACATATAGCTAGTTTGGAGTCAGTTCGTAATGAAATTAGCAATGTTCACAGTCAATTGAGCAATGCTAACCAAGCCCTAAGCTCTCAAGTCAATCAACAGATATTTAACCTCAAACACGAGCTTGATAATCAATTAAAAACTGCTTTAGATGATTGGTCGCGTCAAAGAGCTAGTCTGCAAGAATGGGCAGTCCAAAGGGATGAAATGCACATTTCTCCAGAAGAATTCGAGGATAAATATCGTCAAGAATTAGTGTCATGGGTAAATCCGATTCGTGCTTCTTTGCGTAATAGTGATAAGCAGATAAAAACTTTACGTAATTGGTTGATTGTGGTTTCCTTACTTGCAGGTATATCCTTGGGCTTTTCTAGTTGGATATTAGTTGCTCATGTTATGGGGGAAAATTCTCAATCCAGTCAAGTTAATCAATCTGGTGAATAGCTCAGAATACAGAATAAAGAATTATGTCCCTTTTGCCTCTTGCCTCTTGCATGAGTGCCAAACATCACAGATCAATTAAAAATAAGTTTGTGAGCTACTAAGATTGTGTAGCAGCTACCACGTTACAATCGAAATAGACTCCCAATATGTAATCAAATATTTTTATTGAGTTTTTGCGTGTGAATACTCCCCATAACAATGACTGTATTTTTGATTCTATAGACTCTGCCCTAGCAGATATTAAAGCAGGTCGTCCCATTGTGGTCGTAGATGATGAAAATCGGGAAAATGAAGGGGATTTGATTTGTGCTGCTCAATTTGCCACTCCTGACAACATCAATTTTATGGCGGTGCAAGCCCGTGGCTTAATCTGTTTGGCAATGACAGGAGAAAGATTAGATACTCTAGATTTGCCCCTTATGGTCACTAAAAATACTGATAGCAATCAAACTGCGTTTACTGTCAGTATTGATGCTTCTCCCAAACTCGGAGTCAGTACAGGGATTTCTGCAGATGACCGCGCTCGCACCATTCAAGTAGCAATTAATCCTGCTACCAAACCCGAAGATTTAGTTCGTCCAGGTCATATTTTCCCTCTTAGAGCTAGAAAAGGGGGAGTCCTAAAACGAGCAGGACATACAGAAGCAGCAGTAGATTTGGCTAGATTGTCAGGACTTTACCCAGCAGGAGTAATTTGTGAAATTCAAAATCTTGATGGCTCAATGGCGCGATTACCCGAACTTATAGAATATTCCCGTAAGCACAATCTAAAATTAATTAGCATTGCGGATTTAATCAGCTATCGTCTCCGCCATGACCGTTTTGTATATCGAGAAACAGTATGTAATTTTCCCAGTCAGTTTGGAAATTTCAAAATATACGCCTATCACAATGCTTTAGATAATACTGAACATATTGCCATTGTCAAAGGCAATCCCACAAAATTTAAAGACCATCCTGTAATGGTGAGGATGCACTCAGAATGTTTAACAGGAGATGCTCTAGGCTCTTTACGGTGTGATTGTCGGATGCAGCTACAAGCAGCACTCCAAATGCTGGAGGATACAGGGTTAGGAGTAGTAGTGTATTTGCGTCAAGAAGGTAGAGGAATTGGTTTAATTAACAAGTTAAAAGCCTATTCCTTACAAGATATGGGTTTAGATACGGTAGAAGCCAATGAAAGATTAGGCTTTCCTGCGGACTTAAGAGATTATGGCATGGGGGCGCAAATTCTCAATGATTTAGGCGTTAAAAAAATTCGTCTCATTACTAATAACCCCCGTAAAATTGCCGGACTGAAAGGTTATGGTTTAGAAATAGTTGAGCGTGTCCCCTTACTAATTGAAGCTAACGATCACAATTCTCAGTATTTGGCAACTAAAGCTAAAAAATTAGGTCATTTACTCTTACAAACCTACATTATTACTATCTCTATTTCTTGGCATTCCGATATAGATTCGGTGACAGCCCGTTATGAGAAACTAGATAAAATACGGCATCTGGCTCAGTCTTTTAATTTATTGTTGCAAGAAGAAGCTAGACCGATAGCTATCGCCTTGTTTAGCAGCCCTTCTTTAGTGTTTCACCTTGGCTTTGACCAACCTAATTTAGTTAACTCTGATTGGTATCACAACTGTCAAAACCCTTATCTAGAAGCTATAACCCAAATATTAGACAATCTCGTTACTTGGGAAGAAATTAAACGTCTGGAATTTCTCATTGCTACAGGAGATGACCCCATGTTAGGACTACAAGTTAAGTTAGACCGCAAGTGTTACCCTATAACTCAGCAACCTTCTCAGCTTTGTGGCAATCTCGAAAGTCAAAAGATTTATAGTTTTGAGTAAAAAGTTAATAATTACTAACCACTAACTACTAACCACTAACTACTAACCACTAATTACTAACTACTAACCACTAACTACTAACCAATTAAAAACCCCCAAAGCTTTAATTGTTAAAACTTCGAGGGAATCTTAATTTACTAAATTAACTTAGTAGCAATTTAGATTAAGAATCTATTACATTAAACCTAACTGAGCAAGAATTCCTTTACCAGTCATAAGTTCAGTTGCTACTGCAATGATGAAACCTAGCATAGCTAGACGACCATTCCAGTTTTCTGCAAAAGCAGTGAAGCCAAATTTGTTTCCTTGATTTTCCATGATGATGAGTCCTATAATTTCTAGATGATACTTGAGTCTGAGTCAAGCTCTTGTAAATAATATTAACTAAAACTTTTCTAAAAAGCAACATATCTTTATTTATTTTTTAGCAAAAGTGTGCATTGTAATCTATATATAGTACGTAAACATTTCAATATATCAATTCCAACTTTATAACCTTGATTATTAACGAAACCCTACAACTATTAGAATGGCGACTTCTGTGTCAACAGCTTGCAACTTTTGCTGAGACTAAATTGGGCGCAGTAGCAGCCCGTCATTTAAAATTACCCACCACAGAAGCAGAAAGCCAACAGCTATTAGCTCAAACCAAAGAAATCTATAATCTAGAACAGCAGCTAGATTCAGGATGGTCTTTTAGAGGAGTTAAAGATATTGGTGAAGCTTTAGAAAGAACCAGTATCGGGGGAATTTTATCAGCCAAAGAACTTCTCGATCTGGCTACTACTTTAGCTGGAGTGAGATATTTAAGACGCACTATTGAGAGTAAAGCAGAAGAATTACCCACACTCTGCGGACTAGTAACAGACTTACGTACTTATCCCGAAATTGAACAGGATATCCATCATTGTATAGATGATCGCGGAGATGTAGCAGACCGCGCCAGTCCCAAATTAGGAGAGATACGGAATAAAATCAAGAGTCAGCGTCAGAAGATTTATCAAATTCTGCAAAGGATTATTCAGAAAAATCCTACTGCATTACAAGAAACTGTTATTACCCAGAGAGGAGATCGCTTTGTACTATCTGTGAAAGCGGGTCAGAAAGAGACTATTCCTGGTGTGGTTCACGATGTTTCTAGTACAGGTTCGACTCTTTATATTGAACCAAATTCTGTAGTTAACTGGGGTAATCAACTCAGACAAGCCGAAAAACAAGAAAAAAGAGAAGAAGAAGCAGTATTAAAAGCCTTAACCGAAAAAGTTGCAGCAGTTCAAGAAGACTTAGAAAAGTTGTTGGCGATCGCAACTGTATTAGATTTGGCTACTGCGAGGGCGCGTTACAGTCTATGGCTTGAAGCTAACCCACCCCGTTTCACTACACCAGAAGAAAGCATTACTTTGCGTCGGTTACGTCATCCCCTTTTAGTATGGCAAGGCAAACATGAATCAGGTCATGATGTAGTTCCTATTGATGTCACAATTGAACCTCAAACCCGTGTTATCGCCATTACAGGACCCAATACAGGAGGTAAAACTGTTACTCTTAAAACCTTGGGTTTAGCAGTATTGATGGCAAAAGCAGGAATTTTTGTACCAGCCAAAGAGCCAGTAGAATTACCGTGGTTTGAGCAGGTATTAGCAGATATTGGAGATGAACAGTCTCTACAACAGAGTTTATCAACTTTTTCAGGTCATATTCGTCGTATTGGTCGCATTATAGAAGCTATTAAGTCTGGTGATTCCAATCAAGCTCAAGATGCACCTAGTAACTCTCTAGTGCTACTAGATGAGGTGGGGGCGGGTACGGATCCAGTAGAAGGAAGTGCTTTGGCGATCGCATTATTAAAATATCTTGCAGAACAAACCAAACTCACTGTAGCAACTACCCACTATGGGGAATTAAAAGCCCTCAAGTATCAAGATGAAAGATTTGAGAATGCTTCTGTAGAGTTCAACGACATGACTTTACAACCGACTTACCGCTTACTTTGGGGGATTCCAGGGCGTTCTAATGCTCTGACTATTGCTCAAAGATTAGGGTTAAATTCCGAAATTGTCACCTCCGCCCAAAACCTAGTAGGAGCAAGTAAAAATGAAGATGTTAACCAAGTAATCGCAGCATTAGAAGCTCAAAGAAGGGAACAGGAAACCAAAGCCCAAGAAGCAGGGGAACTTTTAGCAAAAACCGAACAATTTTACAGTGAAGTTGCTGAAAGAGCCGAATTTTTACAAGCGAGAGAACAAAAACTCAAACTATCTCAAGAAAAAGCCGTAGAACAGGCGATCGCATCCGCGAAAGCAGAAATAGCCCAAGTAATTCATCGTCTCCAAAAAGGAGAACAAACCGCCCAAAAAGCCCAACAAGCCACGGAAGAACTCAATAAAATTGCCGAAAAGCAACTTAAAGCAGTTCAGCAACCGAAAAAAGCCAAACCAGGCTATAAACCCCAGATAGGAGAAAAAGTAAGAATACCCCGTCTAGGACAAACAGGAGAAGTATTGAGTCTTGACGAAGCAGAATCCCAAATAACAGTCCGTTTTGGCTTAATGAAAATGAATGTATCTCTAACAGACATTGAATCTCTAGACGGACAAAAAGTTGAGACAAAACCCAAAACTACCCCTGCTAAAAAATCTTCCTCTACTCCTGGGAGCCAAAAACCCCCTGTTGCAATACGTACCTCTCGTAACACCCTAGATATTAGAGGAAGTCGAGTAGCTCACGCAGAATCCGACATTGAAAGTGCGATCGCCAAAGCCACAGAATCGGGCATACTTTGGATCGTACATGGTAAAGGAACAGGACGCTTACGCCAAGGGGTTCACGATTTTCTGCAACGTCATCCCCAAGTGGATAAATACGAACTAGCACCCCAAAAAGAAGGCGGTTCAGGAGTTACTATTGTTTATCTAAATTGACACTCACCGCGTTTAAAACGCAGTGATTCTTGTGTTTACTCCGCGTAAGGACTAAAGTCACGTTGCGGAGTTTCCTTCCTTTCTCACAGGCACTTATCTAGCGGGACTTTGACAATTTTTCCCTATCAAAAAGATGATGAGCTAGCTTATAGTGCCAATATTTCCTTGTATCAGAAACTCGTTGATGAAGTGTTGCTATTTTTTGGTTCAGTTTACGACGATTGTTAGAGCCTTTATTCTCATAATCCGTCAGGAAATAAATTTCGGAGTCTCATATAGCAAGTCGGTTCACACTGACTAAATATAAAGCTTTGAGTCTATTTCAATAGACTTTTAGTTTGCAGCCGTAAAATTAATTTTACGGCGGGTTATTGAATATATCGTTAACTTGTGATGTACCCCCGATTTATCGACTTTCAAGGGTATGATTTTTAGATTTAACCTCTATTGTTAAGACAAGAAAGACAAGAAAGACTGCGATAACTTTAAAAAAAATGGTAATACCGTTTCTCAAAAGTAATAAGAGACGAAAGTAGAAGTAAGGGCAACAGCTCATCTGGGAAAAGGCAACAGGTGAAATAAGGGTTTGAGAGTTTTTTCCTAATAACAAATAACTTTCTATCTATTTAGCAACTTTCAATAATTGGTATAACTATATAAAAGTAGTGTTGAAATTGCTATTGTCAACAGTCTATGGAAAGTATCGAACTAAAATTTCTCTTAAAGCTATTGGGATATAAAAATCATCGTGCTGCAATAAGTAAAATAAGACCCAACAGTAAAACTAAAGCTAGTGAAAGAGATAAAATTTGTCGGCAGTTGACAGAGCGTAAGTTAGTAGAATGTACAGAAGAAATTATCAAAATAAAGAGTACTTATTATGGAAAAAACCTACTAAAATTAGACGAAAGTAGAGAAAAATTAACAGAACAAGAATTTAAAATTCTTCATACCTGTTCTAACAAAGCTATTTCCCCTAGTGATACAAGAGTTAGTCCAGCACAGACGCGTAAGACACTAATTAAAAAACTAATTACCCAGGGCTTAATTACTACTGAAACTAAAATAAAAGAAGTCTGGTTAACAGATAGAGGAAAAAAATATTTAGCTAAAGAATATAACCCTAGTGGCGGTGGTAATATTACACTCAGCAAAAAAATGTTGGCGGATTATCTGCATTTTTTACGGGAATATTTATCTGTCGAGGGAGAGTCAGAGATTGTTACATCAGCACCAACAGATAAACCAAGTGACAGTCAAATATACCAAACAATTATCGATTTAGACTCCATACACAACACAGATAATTACTTACCCATATTTCATCTGAGAAATAAATTACAACCGCCTTTATCTAGAGATGAACTAGATCAAGCACTATATCGTTTACAAGCATCAGACAAAATTGATTTAAGTACCCTAGCAGAAGTTGAAGCTTACACCCCAGAAGAAATTAATGCGGGTATCGCTCAACCAATAGGGGGGTCATTGTTTTATATCACAGTTAATTGATAGTCTGTCCTATAACCTGGAAGTTGTAAGAGTATTGTTGTAAAAACCAAGAGGTACTGACGTGAAAGATATAGATAAAATTATCCGTCAATCTGACAACCCCTTTGAAAGTGAATTGACTCCTGGTAATTTTTGGTACGAACAACCTGATACAGCACTGATGGTTGATTCCATTCATCAAGAAGTAGTAGATGGGGTCGAAAAAATTATCACCCAGATGAACAGAAATAAGATTAGTAAAACTTTAATAATATCTGGTGATTCTGGGTCTGGTAAAAGTTATCTCTTGGGAAGAATCAAACGCACCCTCAACCAAAAGGCTTTTTTTGCTTATATTAATCCTTGGCCTGATAGCAAGTTTATCTGGCGACACATTTTACGTCAAACTGTAGATAGTTTAGTCTGTAAACCTGAAGGTCAGCAAGATTCTCAGTTACTTCTCTGGATTAAGAGTTTATCAGCTTTTAGAGACAAAGGCTTTATCAAATGGGTGTTGGGAGAGAAAGGACTATTTATTAGTAATCTTCGGGCGACATATCCCGTAGGAATTTATCACGCTAAAGAATTTTTTGGTGTACTTTACGACCTAACTAACCCAGAATTATACCCTCTGGCTTGTGATTGGTTACGGGGAGATGATTTAGATGAAGATGACCTACAAAAACTGAAAGTAAAACAGTCAATTGATAGCGAACAAGCAGCCAAAAATATTTTAGGTAACTTTGGGAAAATTGCTGCGGATACTCAGCCTATTGTCTTGTGTTTCGATCAGCTTGATAATATCCCTAATTTAGATAATGGCTTTCTTGACTTACAAGCTTTGTTTAATTTTAATAGTACTGTTTATAATGAGTATTTTAAAAAATTCCTGATCATTATTAGTATTATTACCGATACTTGGAAACGTAATAAGCAGCAGATACAACCTGCTAATTTAGCAAGACTCAACCACTCAGTTACTCTCAAACAAATTAATCTCGATCAAGCAGAAGCTTTATGGGCAATGCGATTACATTCACTATACGCTAATGCTGAATCCTTACCCGAATCTAATATATATCCCTTAAAAAGAGAACAGCTTGAAAATAGTTTTCCTGGGGGTAAAACTTTACCGCGAAATGCTCTTATTCTTGGTCGTAATTTGTTAGACGAGTATCAAAAAAAAATAGTCGTTGCTCCCCCAATACCTACTCCTAAACCACCTGTAATACCCTCTTTTAAAGCTGTCTGGAACAGAGAGTATCAAAAAATTCAAAAGCAAATAACCACAAGTAATCAAATAGCTGAACCAGAACTAATTAAAATGCTGCGAGAAGTTTTAGCAGCTTGGCAAATATCAGCAATTCGCCCTAGATTACTATCAGGGAAATACAATATTAATTCTTTTAGTTATCGCTCATCTGAGGGTCAAAGAATCGGTGTTGTCTGGACAGAAAATCCCAATATGACTAGCTTTTGTGCTGTGATGAGAGCTTGTCAACAAGTAATAACTAAAAGCAACTGTGACAAATTATATTTAATTCGTTCTGCTTCTGTAGGACATATAAGACTTAGAGGAAATCAAGTTTATCGACAAATATTTAAGAATTCCTCTCATAGTCATTTCCAACCAACTTTAAATGATATTCATTACCTAGCAACTTATCATCAATTAGTTAATGCAGCTAAAGGTAATGAGTTATTAGTATCAGCTAACAGCGTTAGTTTAGAAGAATTGCAATCTTTCATTCGTGAATCAGGAATAATGTCACAATGTTTGTTACTACAACATTTGGGTATTGTACCTGTTCCAGAAATTACACCATCTGACTTACAACAAATAAGAGAACTTTTATTAACAACAATTGAATCTCAACAACTAATCAAAAGACAAGCTTTAATTGATACTGCGATCGCTAATAGTAAAAGAATACTAAATAATCAAATTATCCACCATTCTCTTCAAGAGCTTATTCAAGAAAATCAGATTCAAATCATGAATTCCCAAGCTGAAGATGAAGAACAAATTATTTGTTTAGTCCCTGATTGATTTAAGCAAGCTTTGTCTATTTTAATCCTGTAATAGTTCGACCTAATTAAACATACAATAATTATAGGTTGGGTTGCGCGAAAGTGTGGTCTTGGACGGGACTTTTAAAGTCGCGGTGCGCGACGCAGTCCCTTGGCTTTCCCCCACCGAAGCACCTTTCGGGTATAAGAGGCATGAAACCCAACAATCACAACTAGTATATGGGTTTTGCTACCACTCTCCCCATCCTACGAATCTGATACCAATTATAAACAAGAATGCAACATATATTTTGTCAGGTGAGGGATGCTCCACCCTACCGATACTTAATTTTATGTATCGCCAACATTTTTTGATTTGGTATCAACATAATAATACTTTCTTTATTGTGACTTTTTTTTACTTATATCAAATCAATGTTTAAGCCACAAAACCTAATTACAGAACCTACAGAAATTAGACAAGCAATTTCTCAATTAACTACTTACCAACAGATTTGGTTAGATACAGAAATAGCAGATTGGAGGAAACCTAATCCTCGATTGTCTTTAATTCAAATATCAACCGATACTACAGACAGAACAGGAAACAGTGTATATATTTTAGATGTTTTGGATAAGTCAGATTTAATAACAGAATTTATTGACCGCATTATGGTGAATCCCAACATAGAAAAAGTCTTTCATCATGCACAATTTGACTTAAAATATCTCGGAAAGGAACAAGCTAAAAATATAATCTGTACTTTAAAATTAGCGAAAAAAATTACCAAATCAAGGTTAGGTACATCTAATTTAAAATTAAAAACCTTAGCCAGAGAACTGTGTAATTTTGAAAATGTACATAAAGAACAGCAGGGAAGTAATTGGGGACAAAGACCTTTAAGTAAAAAACAGCTAGACTATGCCAAAATGGATGTAGTTTATTTAGTTAGTGTTCATCAATGCTTGCTAAAATTTATTGCTTCTGAACAACAAAATCTAGAACCATACCAGGCAAATACTAGACAAAATGATTCATATAATAATCTGTTTAATGCTACTCAACTTCGTGTAGCTTTTGACTGTCCTCGTCTGTTTTATTTGAATTATTGTTTTCATAGCAATACTCTATTTCCTTCTGGTAATGCTATTAACGGAATTGGGACGATTTTTCACAAACAAGCTAAAGAATTTATCAACTTTGCCAAAACAGAACCGCAAATACAAACCCTATTTAATTTACCAGCAGCACAATTGGAAAGAGAAACTATTGCATCTCAAATGCGGAAGCTATTTTATCAAGCTCACTTCTTTCCTTATTTACAAACAAATATTGATAGAAATCAAAATAAAGCACCACAATTATATCAAGTATGGTTGGGACTAACTAACCTCATCAAGCAATGGACAAAGTTACTAATTAGTAATCGCAATTATTACAATGCAGGGGAATTAATAGAACGAACTTTCATCAAACAAGAAGAAAGCCTAGAACATACTTTTACTTTACCTGATAACAGTCAACAAACCTTAAGAGGAACATTTGACTGTCTAGTGTATCATGCAGCTAGAGGTCGTCTTTGTATAATAGATTATAAAACTTACGACCCCATCGATCCATCTTCTCAATTAATTCAGATTGCTGTTTATAGTTACATACTATGGAACAAAGAAAAGAAAATTAGTGATTGTGCTGTTTACTGTGTATCACCAAAATTTAAAGCCTACTACTACCCTTGGGAACAGTTAGAAGATACAGTACATCAGCTTATTTCTCATAAATTAGAGGAAATGACTCAATGGGTAAATTGGGAACAAGGAAACCCAAAACCACCACCACCTACTACTTCTAGAAATTTATGTTCGATTTGTCCGCAACAGGAAAAATGTCAGACTTTTTTTTCTAACTAGCTGTTAGAAACAAGAGAATAAAGTAGAGTTTTTCGGTTTATTTATTAACCAGTAGGAGTTTATAGCAAGCAGGTAGGTTTGGTAGAACTCATATCTTGCACCTCGATCCCCTACCGCCTAAAACTGAAGTTTTATACTAAGTTGCGTTCAAATAGCTAATTCTTAAATGAGGGAAATAAGTCATTGAAAGCATATGCTCTGTCTTTTTTGACAAGTCGAATAATGCCTTTTCTAAAGTGTCCATTACTTGAACCATTGAACTGAGGAGACTTAATATATCTAGGTATTGAAGCTAAAACAGATCGACTTTGTAATGAAGTCTCCTTCGGTGCCACACTTCCCCATAGTCACGCTTGCCTTAAATAAAAACGGTATAATGTACCCCCGATTTATTCGCTTTCAAGGGTATGATTTTTAGATTTAATCTCTATCACCCAATCCACTCTTTTATTACACGACCCATGAGAAATAATTAAAGTTCCAAACCTCCTTCTTGCAGTTTTTTGAAGGGATCGAGAACAAAATCGATTAAACGACGCTGACGAATAATTACTTCTGCCGTAGCTGTTTGACCTGGAGTCAGGGCAATTCGCTTATTTTTACCTTCTATGTAAGGTTGCTCCAGTTCGATTTTTAGTTCAAAGGTTTCCTGCTGACCCCTCTCAGTTTCCGTAATTTTTGAATCTGGAGCAATCCAACTAACTCGTCCTGTTTGTACTCCATAATCTTGGAAGGGATAAGCATCATACTTAATTTTGACTGGCATTCCAACTCGTAAAAAACCGCTTTCTGTAGGGGTCATGTATGCTTTCAAAACTAGAGGAGAGCCTTGAGGAGCAATTTCGACGATATTGTCACCTGGCTGTAATACTGCTCCTGCACCAGAGATCGGTAAGTCAAACACCGTACCGCTAGTAGGTGCTTTAACTACTCGCTGAGTTAGTTGATAATTTAAGGAAGCTATTTGGCTGTTGGTTTGGGCAATTTCTGAATTAAGATCGCTAATCTGAGTCTCGAGGTTTTTTAGCTGTTCTTCAGTTTTAAGTAACGCTAGTTTACCAGAATGGATCACACTTTGATAGCTGCGTTCTTGTTCTTGTAAGCGTAAGTTTGCCTGTTGGATTTCTGATTCGGTTTGTTTAATTAATTTATCGTAATTGCGTTGTTGCTCTTTAAGGCGAGAGCGGGACTGTTCTAGTTGTGAATTTGCTTGTGCCAAACGCTCTTCGTTTTCGTCAGCTTGCTGTTGAATATCTTTCAAGCGGTCTTCGGGAATGATACCATCCTCAAACGCCTTGCTATAGCGGGATGTTTTATCTCTAGCAGCTAAGAGAGAAACTTTTGCTAATCGAACAGCAGCATTACTTTCATTGATCGCTTCTTTGAATTGCTCTAGCTGTGCCAATTTTTCTTCTTTTTGGGTCAGATAAAGAGTTTTGAGTCCATTGAGATGTTGTATGGCTTGTTGTACCTGCGCCTGTTTTTCTAGTTCTTGAGCTTGATTTTGTTGTTCTTGGGTACGGAGTGCTAAAGACAGTTGATTGTGTAGTAGTTGTAACTGGGTTAAGCGATTTAACTGACCTGTTTGTTTCTCTTCTAGCTGTTGGAGATCCGCGCGAATTACATCAGATTCTAGTTCTAGTAATACCTGTTGAGCTTTTACCCGATCACCTTCTTTGACTTTAATTGCTCCTACAGTACCAGCTACCGGGGCATCTAGTTGGACTGTTTTTTCTTTGGGTTCTAATTTACCTCGCGCCATACCTGTTTCATCCACCTTGAACAAAATTGACCAGGGTAAAATAAATGCTGTAAAAATTACCAGTACATAAAATAATCCTCTAGTCCAGACGTGGGGTAAGGCATCAAGTAAATCTTGAGTTGTCATCGACCAATCATCCTCTGGAAGGCAAGGTAGTGTGGTTGGGGACAGACTTATATCTTTACTTTCAACTTGATCGATATTATCTGACAATATATTCTCGTGGCTGCTTCCGCTATTGACTACCTTGGAAACTTCTGACTCAGTTGGTTTAAATAAACTTTCTCCAAACTTTATGTAGTTGCGCTCGACAAAGCGAATAGCGGAAGCTAGCTCTTGAGAAGTAATATTTTTCTGTAGATATCCCTTTGCGCCTACCTCAAAAGCTCGCTCAATATATTCCTTTTGTTGATGACTAGTTAAGATGATAAGTTTAGTGGTGAGCAGAGATTGACATAGCATCTGAATCGTTTTTAGACCATCCATTCCAGGCAGTTCCAAATTGACTAAAGCAATGTCTGGCTGAAGTTCTTTTCCTAGTTTTAAAGCTGTCTCTCCATCTTTGGCAAGACCAACAACTTCTATATCTGCTTCTGAGCCAAGGGATATTTGTCTGAGTTGACAATGGAGATGCTGATTGTCCACAATCAGAACTCGTATTTTTTGGCTCGTCTTTCTGGTTAAACAAGAATCATTGACTTCAGCTTGATAGGGCATTTTTGATAATTGTTAATGGTTAACTGTAAATTGTTGTTGATTTAAATAAAAGTAGTGACCCTGTTGGCTCATTAACTCGTTATGAGTACCGCTTTCAACTAGAATGCCGTGATCGAGAACTAAAATTAAATCCGCTTTGCGGATAGTAGAAAGGCGATGGGCAATAATAATTGTGGTTCGACCTTTGAGAATAGTATTGAGATTGGTTTGAATAATCCGTTCTGATTCTGCGTCCAAGTTGCTTGTAGCTTCGTCTAAAATTAGCAGCTTGGGATTGCCCAACAAAGCACGGGCGATCGCTAAACGCTGGCACTGACCGCCTGAAAGCATTCCTCCTCGTTCGCCGATGGGGGCTTCGTAACCCAAGGGCAATTGCTCAATAAACTCATTTGCTCCTGCTAAGATAGCAGCATGGCGGATCTCTTCTAAACTGGCTTCGGGATGAGAGATACTAATATTTTCCCGAATCGTCCCCCCAAATAGAAAATTAGATTGATCGACTACTCCAATTTGCGATCGCAATGACTGCAAAGATAGCTTAGTCAGATCGTGACCGTCGATTAAAATTCTACCGTCTGTAGGACTGTACAAACCAAGAATTAACTTAGCAACGGTAGTTTTGCCCGAACCACTACGACCAACAAGCGCAACAGTCTGTCCTGGTTTGATTTCAAAGCTCAGATTTTCGATAACATTATATTCACTATCAGGATGGTAACGGAAAGTTACATTTTGAAAGGATAAGTCTCCTCCCAAAGATGTCAAGATTTGACGGGGTTGACGATTGAGATCTTCTTCTGGTTCGGCATCCAAAACATCATTAATCCGTTCGATGGAAATAATAACTTCTTGTAGTTGATTCCACAACACAGTTAATCGCTGAAATGGACTAATCACATTACCCAGCAACATATTAAAGGCAACCAACTGTCCAATAGTGAGTTGATTTTGAATTACTTGCCATGCACCAAACCAGAGAATAGCCGTGCGGGCTAAAACTTCAATGGTAGAACTAAAAATTTGCAGTTTGTTACTAATAACCTGTCCAGCAAAGGTCTTTCTGACCGAGCGATTCAGCAATTCTTCCCAATCCCAGCGTACTCGCTGTTCTACTGCCATAGACTTGATAGTAGTTATTCCTGTAAGAGCTTCAATTAAAAAGCTGCTTTCTTTGGCTAAGGCATTAAAAATCTCGCGGGAAACCTTTTGCAAAAATGGTGTAGCAATAAAAGCTAGCAAAAAAAAGGGCGGAACAATTGCCAATGTTAGTAAAGCTAGTTGCCAGCTATACCAAAACATCAAGCTAATATAAATAAATACCGTCAGCAGATCCAGAACAATTGATAAAGCTTCTCCCGTTAAAAAACGTTGGATTTTGTGATTTTCCTGAACCCGAGCGATAATATCCCCTACATAGCGAGATTCAAAAAAGCCTAAAGGTAAACGAAAAGTATGGCGGATAAAACCAACGATTAAAGCTATATCTACTCTTTGGGCAGTGTGATCTAGCAAATATTGACGTAATCCAGTCATTATTACCCTAAATAGCCCAAAAAGTAATAATCCTACTCCTACCGCCATCAAACTGAGACTACTGCGCTGCACCACCACGCGATCAAGCAATAGTTGCGTTAATAAGGGGGTTACTAAGGCAAATAATTGAATCAGCAGCGAAGCTACAAATATTTCCGAAAGGACGACTTTATGGGGTCTAACTAATTCCCAAAACTGCCAGAAGGGAGTTGACGCTTCTTCACCTTGGTCTAATAAAACAGTAGGTTCGAGCAATAGGGTGTAGCCAGTCCAGCCAGCTTTAAACTCTTTGGGAGTAAGAGTGCGTTGACCTAGGGCGGGATCTCCAACAATAACCCTATCCCGCTTGATTTCATACACAACTATATAGTGGTTGCCTTCCCAATGTACGATGGCGGGAAGTTTTTGTTTCCCCAACTGATTTAAAGAAGCTCTAACGGGACGAGTCACAAAACCAATAGTTTCAGCAGCATTGACCAATCCTTTCAGTAATGAACCACTACGGTTTACTCTAGCTAGTTCGCGAAGTCGATTAAGACTAAATTGCTTACCCCAATAGCGTCCCACCATTACTAAACAGGCTGCACCACAATCAGAAGAACTTTGTTGAGCATAGAAAGGATAACGACGAGTTAATCTTTGCCAAAGATGACCGACTCTTTGAGTTGGTTTAGGAAAGTAAGCTAGTTGTTTTCGGTTTGCTTGTTTCTTAGCAGCTATTTTTGAAGCTCTGTTATTTGTGGAAGATTCAACCCCTTGTGCCTCCCCTAAGATAGGTTTTGTCGAGATTGTCGGCACTAAAGCAGATCCTATTTTCTCTTTAGGTTCAGAGGTAATAATTTCAGCGAGTTGAGGTATATATAATTGGGCTAATTGAGCATTTTCTTGGCTGAGACTATATAGTTCTGTTGGTTGTTCGACTTGCCAAGATTCCTGATTATTAGTTGGATGAGGACAGTAGAGGCTACCAGCTTGAAGTCTTGTGCTGAAGTTGGTCAACTTTCCTTTTCTAATCAACCACAAAGCTCCCTTACTTATCTGGGGATCATTTAGTTTTCCTGGTGATAGATCATGAGGTTGGAGCAAAGAGATAATTTTATTTAACTTGCTTACAGCAACATTTTTAAATGGGAAAGTTTGACGGCAGAGCAAGAGTAAATCTAGTTGTAAGGCTCGGCGATGAAGTTGATCCCCAATAGCAGGATTTTGGGCGATGAGCCGTTGGAGCAATTCTCCAGGTAAATAGATAAGTTTGAGATTAAAAGAAGCTCTGACTGTATAGTCCAGAAAAGACTCTTGAGGAAATAGACTTAACTCTCCAAAAGATGACTCTGCTTCTAAAGAGGCTAAAAAGTCATTGTGTCGATCAAGTATTCTAGCTTTACCTTCGAGGGCAATATAGATTCCTGGGTTCGATTTTGAAGACTGCCAACAAGGCTTTCCTGGTTTGGGTTCAATGATTTGAATAGTTTGTAAGCAAAGGTCTAGTTCTGAGGCAGATAGCTTTGCTCCTAAAGTCTGCTTTAACTTTTGTTCTAGATAGTTTTTAAGAGCAGATTGAGACGATATATCTAGAATCATAGTTTTGTTCGGTAGAATCAAGATTAGTATCTCAATGGTTATGGTTTATTGAAACCCTTATGTAGTAAGAGTTTTCTGTATCTGTTGCAGGAAGATGGTAGTTCCCAGGGAAAAGTCTAAAATCAACTGATTCTGGCTCGCCAGTATCATTGAGGTTCTTAATCACAATGCCAGTAGGTGTGTTTGGCTCTATGTTATTTTTTTCTTTCTGAGACTGCTTTGGACGGGTGGACAGTCCCATTTTTTTGAGCAAACGATTGATATGGCGATCGCTGATTTCAATATTGAATTCTTTTGCCAAATGCTTACTCAACCATTGTGCCGTCCAGCGTGAAAAAGCGTAGCCACAATCACGGGGATTTTGAGAAACTAATTCTTTCAGTCTTGCTAGATATTCTTCATTGATTCTTTTGGGTCTGCCCAAGGATAATTCTTTCCACTTATGAGCCTGTCCTGTTTTTGCTGCAAGTATCCAATATCTTGCGGTTTCTTGAGAACAATTGAGAGCTTGACAAATTTCTGTTTGAGAATATCCCGAATCTGCCATAAGCATGATTTTAATCCGACGAATATATTCTGGACGTAAATCTTTTTCTAAGTTTTTACTCAACAATGTTCTTTGAAATGGTGATAGTAATTTTGTTTCATCTTCTTGAGTAACCTTTGATTGATTACTATCTTCTATCAAGTAATTACTAATCATTATCTTACTTTAGTTAGATTTACAAAGTAATACCAATTTTTCTTGATATTATCAAGTTTTCCTCAAAAAAAGCCGAAAAACCCATACTTTTTTAATATTTTGCAATACAAGTTTTCTTCAAAAAAAGCCGAAAAACCCCATACCTTTTTTAATATTTTGCAATACAAATTTTCTTCAATCCGCATTGGTTAAAAACTGACTCAAATTGTCAATTTTTTTGGCTCATTGAAGAGTTTTTTGTTACTGCAATAACCTGGATTTTTGCCAGTAAAGTAACTGTTAAATCAGCGAAAATACTAGGGTAAATGCCATAAAATTTAGGCATCAGATGGATTAGAGTTTAAGGGAATCGAAGGGTTGAGAACGCGCTCTCAAATACTTTACATACATACTGGCTCGATTCGCCCTCTTGATACAACAGTGAGTAGCGGTTTCCCCCAAGACCGCGCTGCATCGCTTTTGACGAGTGCTACGCTGCTAGATAAATTTATAGACACTCCCTAGACAAGCTAGGTTAAACATTCTTGACCGTGGAATGTGATAACAGCAGGCATCGTAGTTTTACGGCGCTGTAACGATGACTTTAGTAAAGCAAATATACTAATCTCCAGCCTGTTTGCTAATAGTCACTTTTTTTATACTAATCCAAACGGCTAAATAATTGTGACACTTGCCAACTATATTATATTATATTATATTACTCATCGTGGGATTAATTTTGGCTTGATGGGATTGCTCTTGATGAATCAATTCATGGACAATAATCCATAGCCATAAAGCACTTAATTCTGCTAATAATGCAATTGCTAATCCTTGCTATTCTGATATAAGCAAGGGGATAGTAAGGGGTATTAACCTAAAATAAGCTAATGCTACATCTATACTAGGGGCATAACAAAACTAATCAGAAATTTTTAGTACTATTGCATCCAGAGGTGGGAGGAAAAGAATAAACCTGGTACCTATAATTAATGATGCAAATAAGCCCAAATAGAAGAGCAGTACTTGATTAATTCAAATATTCTCCTTTTAACAACATTGAATTAGCTCTACTCAAAACTTAGTGAAAGATTGTGAGGAACTTATGAGGCTTTGAGCGAGATACAGATAGTGTTATCTGATACTTTAGTGCCAAAGTAATCTTTACTCCTACCACCCAATAACCGATACAGCCTTTTTCCTCTGCTCTGGTGACACTTATGATTGACAATCCCTCGCTTTTTGATGAGGGATTATTCTCGTAGCAAATTAGTTAACGAAGGAAGCTTTTTATCAAAGGATTTCACTCCGCTAATCCAAATATCTACCTTTGTCGGTAGGAAATCCTGCGTCTGTTTTCGGGTACTACTAATTCTAAGTTAATGATCTCCAAGGGTTGTTAAAATTTACCGCCAACGTATTGGGAGGAAGGGGGGAAATATCCCTAACAATAACTTATTGATTCAACACATAACTTAAAATCCGCCCTTTCCCATAAAGCAATGTTTAAAGACTGCAAAACTCGTGTTTATAATCTGGAAGAAAGTCGAGCTAATTTTTCAAGGTTAACTAATTTGATTTTACTAATTGCAATATTATACAAGATATTTACAGATTTATTGAGATTATGAATAACTGTTAATTACCCTGAAAATAACTATCCTCAAGACTGAGTTGAGAACTGCCTTGAATAATTGCAATCAATTCTCCGTCTTGATATAGTGCCGTACCTGCTGGCAAGTCGTTCCGCGACGAGCCAAGATGATAATCACTAGTAGCACCACCCAGATTGATTGTATCTTCAATTTTGTTGAAATCGGTAATCAAAGCATAGTCTTTATTACCCGCTTCATCGTAATAAATAATATCTGTTTCCGCTTCTTTTGAAATAGTTGAAGACCTGCCACCTAGTACGAATAAGTCTTCTCCTTCTCCGCCAGTCAGAGTATCAATCCCACTAGTATCAACCGTAACCAAGAGGAGATCATTTGTGAAGCTAACGCCACCCCCAGTTAGAGTATCATTTCCTCTACCACCGGAAAGAGAGTCATTTCCACTTAAACTAGCGATAAGATCGTCTCCTTCTCCGCCATTAAGAGTGTCGTCGCCTCCGTTACCAACTAAAATATCATCTCCTGCACCGCTAGAAACAAAATTATCTCCTAATGTAGGTAAGAGGAGGATAATGTCTTCTCCGTCTCCTCCTGTTACCAAAGAAATCTCACGACTATCTATATTAGCGATAATTTCTCCCATATTTAATACCGTCAAATTCCCAATTTTAGACACAACATCCTCTTGAAAATTCATAGAGCCTCTAAGAACTTAAATTTCTAGCCACTTGTAATTGTAATAGTGTTATTTTGATTTTTTTTATATTCATTCAAGTCTAAAAAATATTTTGACCCCTTATTGAGAGAATTAAGACTGAAAAAAAGGATAAGTCCCACGCCAAATCTTGCGATTATGGCGTTGGGATACTTGAAATCCCTACACACTTCCACTGAATTCAAGCCTCGTTTAAGGGGACAAATGATTTTGGCAGCACCTTAAACCTGTTTAGAACACTATGATAAATGCTAAATCTTAAATAATAAATATGACTAAACTAAGATTGTTAAGTCTTTAAATTTTAATATCACTTATACGATCCTTGATAGCTAAAAGTGACAATATGAGATAGTAACTGACAGTCTCCCATAAAACGATCGTTTCTCTAGTCAGCGAATTCCTTAGAGAATTAATCTTTGAACTAAAACTAATTATGAAAAAAGCAATTAGTGTCAATAGTGAAGATATTTTCAATCATCTGAAGGTATCGTGCCAACTTCCTAATATCCTAGAAAGCATTATTACCTGTAAGATTATTGAGAGTAAAGCAGCAGAAATAGGGTTAACTATTAATCTAAAAGAGTTGCAAAAAGCTTCGGATAATTTTCGGCTGAGTCAACAACTTCAGACTATTCAAGATACTGAGATTTGGCTGCAAAAACACCATTTATCGTTAGATGACTTTGAAAAATTAATTTATACTAATGTACTCTCTCAAAAATTAGTTGAACACTTATTTAGCGATCGCGTAGAAGCTCATTTTTATCAACATCAATTAGATTATGCTGGCGCAGCCATATATGAAGTGTTGTTAAATGATGAAGATATCGCCATAGAACTATATTGCGCCTTAGAAGAAGAAGAAATTAGCTTTCATGAAGTTGCGCGTCAATATATTAAGAAACCAGATCTGCGACGAGCTGGGGGCTATCGCGGTATATTAAGTCGTCGAGAGTTACCAGCGGAAATTTCCCATGCTGTCTTTGCTACGAATCCGCCAAAGCTTCTCAAACCTATCACTACTTCAACAGGGATCTATCTAATTTTGGTTGAAGAAATTATCCAGCCAAAATTTAATGAACAAATTAGGAAGCAAATTCTTGGCGAGTTATTTTCTCAATGGTTACAAACACAAATGAAAGATGTAGAAATTGAGATCGATTTAAATGGAGAGCAAATACCCTTATCTAATGGGAAAGCTAAAATGACGTTGCCGAACGGGAGGATGTCAAGGGATTGAAGATTGCAGATTGCTCCCTGGTAGATTGACACCGACAATTACCCGCGAGGAAAAGGAGATTGTAGATTGAAGATTTTGAAAAACATGATTTTCTGAATTATTGGATTGCGCGATTATCCCCTTCCTTCGATGGAAGGAGCCTGTGCCCATTAATCTACAATCTTAAATCTCCAATTCTCTTATCTAGGGAATAATAACCACTACATCAGAGGCATCGATATTAGAAATATTAATAGTTACGTTGGTTTGAGAAATTCCTACCACACTAGCAGTGTTAATACTGCCTACACTTTCACTATTTACAGTAGCCACACTGTCAACGCTATCCCCTCCAACAACAAAATCTAGTTCGCGATCACTTAGTTCTTCTAAAAAAGTTTCTGAATCTCGAAATAGTTCTGAGCCGGCAGGACTTAGTTCAGATAGTTTAAGTTGAGCCATTTGTTTTCTCCTAAATAAAATTAATCATTCACATTTGGTTGAGATGATTTATCTCTTAATTTTTTTCTGCCAAAATTTCATTTTGGTCTTTTTGTTCTCTGAGCCAAACTCGCCAAAGAGTATTTAAAATCTCTTCTCTGACAGATTCGCTCATTTCTGTGGGGAACCATTTTTCAACCCTAATAATGTGATACCCAAGTTCGGTTTGGATTGGACCGATCACTGCTCCTACTGGCGCATCAGTGATCGCTGATGCCATTTCTGGTGCTAGTTGCGATGCGTAGAGAATACCTAGAAAACCACCGTTAGTATGAGATTGTTTGCCTTTGGAATATTCTAAAGCTAAAGCACAAAACGAAGTCTTTTCTTCCGAGAGGGAGCGCATTACCTCAGATGCAGTTGCGAGATCGAGGACAAGGATTTGAGATAAAGCAACTCTTTTGTAATGCTCGCGGTTGCTGATGTAGTGCATATCGACATTGGCACCGAACAAATACTCTTTTAGTTTCTTAGTTAATAGCCTCAGCCTAATTCCCTCCGACCAATCTTCTACGGTAATTCTTTGTCGAGCTAGCCAGTCAGTAGTTTCTTTGACTCCTAACAATTTATGTTCCAGGCGAAAAGCATCTCCTGCTGCTTGCCATTCTTCATCACTGACTTGAATGTCAAAATGCTGACAAAGTTTGACAATAAAAGCCTCTTCTTCAGCCAAAGTGGCTATCTCGGCCAACTTATAGGAATGACGCAGATAATCGACCAGTTCTGCATCTGTAACAGGAGAGATCGTGGGGAATAATGAATTGGGATTAGTTTCTTGAATTTCAATAGTGTTGTTGGTCATAATCAGTAATCAGTGATATAAGATTATAAAGAGATTGCTAGTTCCTTTGGCATCTTAGTTAAATTTAGGAGCGATAAATCAGACGCTCGCGCGGAATTTCGCCCTTTTTAAAGCGATTGCGGTGTAAATCCCCGTAAAGATCGAGATAATCTAGTTCTTTAGCAGTAAGTTTCCCTTTTTCTATTCCAGCGATCGCCTCGTCGATGTGTTTCCGCTTAGTCCATCCTGCCAAAGCAACATCAACACTGTTTTGACTAAGAGAATACCGATACAGGTCAGGGACAGAAGGTTGCCAACATCCAGACGGTAGTAAGGGTGGTGATTCCCAGAGATGACCGCGCATTCCTGCCGATTTAAAAGTCACTATTCCTGGTCTTTGGGGGTCTTGGGGATCAAGGTAAGGGAAAACTTTTTGTTGTGCAGTGCGGTGAGCAACATTATGACGCACCATGACTACATCTAACAAGGGACTATTCAGCCATTGATTAGCAAGATCATGGCTGTGGAAAGAAGCACCAATATAGCGTACTATCCCCATTTTCTTCATCCGCTCGGAAGTCTCGAACATTCTTTCGATAGTACGCTGATAGACGGAGTTAGCACCTCGCAAGTCGTTAGACGCAGCCATGCACTTATTAAAATCATGCTCATTATCGGTGTCGATCCAACCCCAAAAGAAGACATCTATATAGTCCATTTTTAAATCGACAAACTGGTCTAATAAAGATGCCAATACTGCCTCTGGGGTTTTTACAAGATAAGTTACTGTTGCCAAGACTACCTTATCCCGATAGGATGAACCACGACCACAGAGTTTGCGTAAAGCTTCTCCCATAGAACTATAGAGATAGTGATGTAAATCGCTAGAATAGAAGAAGTAGTTAACACCGCGATCAAAAGCATAGAGAGTGTCTTCACTAGAAATATGTCCCCCTCCACCTAAACCTAAACAACTAACAGTTAGGTCAGTACGTCCCAGTTTGCGGTAAAAGGGAAGGTCAGATTCTGGTTGTTGTTTCTGAGGAATAACAATATTGCTTTCTGGCTTACTAGCAATTATTGGTTTTAGATCCGTTAACTTCATAGGTTTAAAGTAGTATAAATGTCGTCCGAGTGAGCATTAAGATGAGAACGTTCTAGTTTTATTCCTAGTAGGTCGAACTGTTGTACAATTGCTTCCATCCGACTGGCTGGAGTGTTATCTCCTGTTTCCTTAGCAGCCAACAAACCATTGGCGATAATCTGACAGCGATTAGTACCAAAGCTATCTTTACTAGAAAATTTCTGGTCTGGCTCTTCTGCTAGAGCCAATCCTGGTGCTAGCTTCTTGGTAAATAAAGGAATTTCAGGTTGAAAGTAATTCTGATGTTGACGGTAAATATTTTCTAAAATTCCTTTGACTGCTTCATAATTACTACTGTTGAAGTAAAGTACAGCAGAGTCATGTCGTCCGTAATCTGAAGGATTGTAAAGAGCCTTGAAAGAAAAGGGAATAGCTAGCAGGTTGAGTTGTTCGGTTAGACTTGCCATAACTGCGATCGCACCGTCGGGTGTAAGATTAAAATAAATGCGTACAATTACGTCTTGTCCATCTGAACGATGGTCTTGACGCGCACCTGCATCACCCACTGCCATATAAAATCCATTTTGAACCCGATTTTTAGGCAATAAGATTGATACTATATCTCCTATGGTGGCATTTTGCTGTTCTGGAGGTAGATGAACTCCTGCTTCGATGTGCAGTGTCAAGCCACCTTTGGTAACAACTAAAATATTCTCATATTCCGACCCAGTTACCTGCCAACCAGGATCGAAATAACCTTTACCTTGATTACTTTGATGTAATCGATCATAGAAGTCTAAATCGACTCCTAGAAAAGTATTGTTTTCTAAGTCTTGATAAAGTTGTGAGTGATCAGTCTGGTTTTCCACAGCCAACGACTTTTTGAGAGAACCATTATAATAAATACCGTAGAGAAAGCCTTGTAGCATCTGAGAGAGGTATTTAGATTGTAAGTCTGTCGGCAATTTTTGAAACCTTTCTACTGCTGCTGTTGGTAGCTCTAAAGGTTGATAATCTGGATGACGAATACAAAAGTTGGACTCAATTTGTACTCGATTGACAATGTCTTCTAAAGCAGCTTGCAAAGGAGTCAATATTTGACGGGGTTGAGAATCTAGCAGTTGCATTTTTTTAGTCTTTTCTAAGGTAGTGCTGATGCGGATGAATAGTTAGAGGAATCGAGTTCGTGAATTTCAATACCTAAGACGCTGGAAATACAGGTTTCAGGACGACACAACAAACTTTTAGCTACCTGAAGCATACATATTCCCGTGTTGTTAAAAGATTTCTGGTATTGCAAAGTCGATTGAATTGATTGAATAAGTGCTAAACCTGCAAACTGCATTACCCTTTGCCAAAAGTCAGGATAATGTTGGATAATTTCAGGAAAACAAGCGATATAGGTCTTAGTTAATGCTGCTAAAGATGGTTGTAATACTTCTAAAGGGATCGTCGCTAAACGCAAAGATTCATCGATGGCAATGGATCTACTTACTACCAAACTTTGCAACCAAATAATTAGATAACTACCAATCAGAGTACCAAGATCAAGAGCTGGATCTCCCCAACCAGAACGTTCCCAATCAATCAGCTTTAGTTCAACTTGGGGATGACTATGGTTATTTGTTGTAGAGGTATTGGGGCTAGAAGGAATTAGTATATTGTTTAACTTAAGGTCATTGTGAGTTAGACAACAAGGCTTAAATGATTCGTTAAGTTCCGCCAGTGCTTTGCCTAAACTATCATAACGTTGATACAAGGCAAAAAATTTCAGCCCATCAGCAGGTACTTGACCAAATATTTCTGGTTTGATCCTGGATAAGCCCTGGGTTAATCGTTGAGTTGATCTTGTAGATGGGTCGTTAGTCTTGTGGCTAAAAAAATCTTGATAATCTTGATGGTTAATAGTTTGATGATGAATTGTGGCAATGATAGAGCCAATTGAACTTGCTATCTCTGAGCTATAGATATTTTTTTGTCCGTAAAATTCTGATAAATTTTGATATTCGTCTAAATATTTAACAATTAAGATTGAATTCTCTGTATCAAAATCAAGTATTTCTGGCAACCAAACCCGCAAGTTATTTACTTCAGAAAATTGCCTGACAAATTTTTGAATGCGCCATTCCCGCTTGAATTCTCCTGCGGTTTTTCCTGCACGATCAAATCTTTCTTGTTTAATCAGTAATTTACTGCCATCAGGCAAAGTGACAAGTAGGTTAAAGTTTTTCGCCGATTTTAATTCTATGTCACCAAATTCCGTTTCTGTTGTTGAGCAAATGCCTTTTTGCTTTAAATAATCAAAAATATTTTTGGAGCTTAGTAGAAGTACCATTGCTATAATACCAGTTTCAAGAATGACTGCAAGCTTTTGGTCAATTTAATGACTATCACTAAGTACGGGTACAAAATTAATTGTCAGTAGAGTAGGTAGATCGAAAAAGTGTTTGTAGGGCAGACGAGAAATTTTGGTCGCTAAGGGATTTTTTAATAGTAGATGTGTAGCAGCAGAGGTAATAAAGTCCCCACACCCCAAACCCTGCCTTCATCGATAAGTTTGTAATCTACTGAAAGTGCTTAAGCTTAGACCCATTTAAACTGCTAAAACTTACGTCGTAAAACTATAAATTAAGGTTTGAGGCAATAAAAATAGGGAATAGAGAATCTAGGTTTACAGATGTTTTTTAGTTCTAAGTGCCTAAGTCCTGACTGCATCTTCAGATTGTTTTAACAAAGCATAGGGGAGTCAACAGAAAAAATGTAACTTAGGTAGGTCTCAGCTTATCACAACAGTATTGTCACCTGTACTAGTAGTACAATCTTGTGCCCCTTGGGAAGGAATCTACGACGATGAATAAACCACCCTCAACAACCCCCGCGACGGACACGCTGGCTTGACTAGCAACAGAGTCAATAGCAGCACCACCAACTACATTCTCTAAGTCGTGAACGCTTAATTCATTCAAAAAGCTTTCAGAGTCTTGTAATAGTTCTGAGCCAGCAGGACGTAATTCGGATATTTTAATTTTAGCCATGGTTTTTTCCTCCTAAATAAGATAAGATTAGGATAGTAAGATTAGGATAGTTTGATTTACAACCATCTAATTTTATTCCTAGGGGAAGAGAAAATTGAGTTTTGACCAACGCTTTTCCCTTCCCAATCCATTAATTTCCACAGCAAAAAGTTGTTATTGTTGATCGATTAATCAACTGACACCAAAGTTTGATCAGTAACGTCGGTTAATCTTCCTGCTGTCGGTAAGATGTATGACTAGACTGATCAAAACTTACGACTTGACTAAGGAAAGAAAATACTAATCCCAATAAATACTAATGCCAATTGATATATCCTTGGTAATCGGATATAGAGGGAAAAATGGTTTTTCTAATATAACAATAACACCATCCCCCCCAACTACATTTTCTAGTTCTTGATCCCTTAATTCAGTAAGAAAGCTCTCAGAATCTTGCAGTAGTTCCGAACCAGCAGGGCATAACTCAGATAATTTGATATCAGCCATTATTTTTTTCTCCTATATACACTGCTTTATGTATTTGACCCATGTGGGAAAAGGAAATTTAGTCTAGATAGACCTTTTCCTATTCCCAGTCAACTAACGAGGGTTTTAGAAAGTTACAAAAGTTTGGGATATACCCGCATCAGTAACAGTGTTTACAGTACCTACAGAAATGCTATTTTGACTAGCAACAGACACAATAGTATTTCCACCAACTACGTTTTCTAATTCGCGATCATTCAACTCATTCAAAAAGCTTTCAGAATCTTCTAATAATTCAGAACCAGCAGGACGTAATTCGGATAGTTTGATTTCAGCCATTGTTTTTCTCCTTAACTTTTTAGCTAATGCTATTCAATGAAAGAAAATTGAGTTTTGACCAACGCTTTTCTTTCACGATTTAATTATGGCTAAAGAGAATAATGAAATCAAGTAGATTTCACTAACAAACTAGACTAAAATTCACTATTTAAGTCTTAATAAAGATACAAACAACTTAATACTTTGAATAACTCTTGCCTAAATATTTTGTGTTATGGGCAAGGATTTAGTCTTTTACTTAATTAAATATACAGTAATTTTTGGTAAACTCAAAATAAAGTCATTCTCCCGTATTTCTCACAAATTAAGTTGAAAGACTATTGTTAACCTTGAAAGTTGAGGATTTTTTCTAAAAATAGAAATTTGAGATACTGGCGATAAATAATGAGGCTAAATTGTGAAATAATTAGACAAAAATAACTGAAAATTTACTGAAAAGAGTAAGAGTCAGCACAAAATAAATTGATTAAGCAGCAATTTGGGGGAAATAGAAGGTTCTTGTCCGACGGTGCAAAACCTACACCTAAAACTCTTACTGGGCAAAGCATACAGAGATGAAATTTAATTTAATTATCTTAAGCGATCGCTTAAACCTAATTTACATAAATATTTTGTATTACATTTGGGGGCTATTTTTATTTCAATTTTTGTCTATTAAAATAGTAACAATTAAGCGATTTTTTTGATCCAATATAATTATGCGATCGCTATAAGCAAAAATTGTTTCAGTTATTAATTAATTCCTGAAATCCCTGAAATTATGTAATTTTTTAACTACTCGGGGGTCTGGGGGGCTATAAGTCCCACGCCATAATCGCGAGATTTGGCGTTGGGATACATGGACAACCCAGGCTAATTATACAGGTTCGATGCCTGTATAATTAGCATTTACCATAAATCACAAACCTGGTATCATTGATTGTATGATACTTAACTACACCTATAGAATTTATCCAGATGTCCAACAACAAGAGTCTCTCAACCAGTGGCTTGATATCTGTCGTGTATCTTATAACTATGCACTTAGAGAACTCAAAGATTGGATGCACTCTCGTAAATGTGCAATAGATAGGTGTAGTTTGGAGTCAGAGTATATTATGAGTGCTGATTATCCGTTTCCTGGATATTACCAACAGCAAAACAACTTACCCAAGGCTAAAAAAGAGTTTCCCTGGCTCAAAAAAGTACCTTCACAAGTTCTTCAAACCAACATCAGAAGGCTACATGATGCTTGGGACTTCTTTCAGAAGAGAGGTTATGGATTTCCTAGATTCAAAAAATTTGGACAGATGAAATCAATGTTATTTCCTCAGTTCAAAACCAATACCATAACTGGGTGGCAAATCAAATTACCCAAACTAGGACTAATCCCAATCAACCTACATCGACCTATCCCAGATGGTTTTGTGGTCAAGCAAGTGCGGATTCTCAAGAAAGCATCTGGGTGGTTTGCTGTTGTAGCTATTGGGTCAGATATTGAAGTACCAGAACCAACGACCCATGGTCATTGTATTGGGGTTGATGTGGGGCTACTTTCTTATTGCTGTACCTCAGATAGATTTGTAGAGCAACCGAGTAAATTTTTTAGACAAAGCTACCGTAGGTTGAAAGTACTGCAAAAGCGTTTGTCTAAGAAAACTAAACGTTCTGCTAACTATGAAAAAGCTAGACTGAAAGTAGAAGGGATGCACAATCATATAGCTTGGCAGCGTAAAGACTATCAATTCAAGCTGGCTCATAAACTCTGTGATATGGCAGATACAATCTTTGTTGAAGATTGTGATTTTAGAATCATGGCTAAAGGATTTTTAGGGAAGCATACCTTAGATGCTGCTTTTGGTCAGTTCAGGCAAATACTCAAGTATGTAGGGAAACGTAGAGGTGTGTTTGTCGATGAAGTTGACCATAGAGGCACATCCCAAACTTGTCCTAATTGCCGTAGCGAAGTCAGAAAAGAACTCAAAGATAGATACCATATCTGTCATGAGTGTGGTTATGGAGTAGATGAACCTGTTGATAGGGATATAGCCAGCGCACAAGAAATATGTAACCGAGGTATAGAAAAACATAGTACCCAGGGACTCTGGGGTTCGCGAAATTGGCTATCAAGTCGAGGGGCTGTCTGCGTGGGTTTCCCGCGCAGTTTATAAGCCCCGTCGGGCTGTCGGGGGCATTTTGCCTAGATAAGTGGCGCAGGGTAGCAATGCCTAGCAGCGATGTTGGGAAGCCTAGGGTATAATCGCAAGATTTACCGTAGGAGGATGTCACTCCAACTTATAAAGCTAATCCGTGAGTAGTGGGCGCATTGGTGAAATATTATCCTAGAAATTTAAAAATTGAGTTTTTTTGCTATAGTACTCCAGTTAAGCTAAAAGCACGAGCTTCAGTAATTTTGACTTTAACTACTTTTCCTTTTAACTCCTCAATATTGCCATCAAAGAAAGTTAAACGATTACCTCTAGTTCTACCCATAACTTGAGTAAGATTTTTCGGGTTTTGGTCTTCTACTAATACTTCTTCAACTCTATCTTGATAACGCGCTGATCGCTCCGCTGCTTTTGTGGCTACTAAATGGTTTAATCTTTGTAAGCGATCGCTTTTTACATCTTCACTTAATTGATTATCCCATATTGCAGCAGGAGTACCAGGACGAGGAGAATAAGCAGCAGTATTTAACTGGTCGAAACCAATATCATCTACTAACTTGAGGGTATTTTCAAACTGTTCTTCTGTTTCCCCAGGAAAACCCACTATCGCATCAGCACTAATAGCAGCATCAGGCATATATTCCCGAATTTTATCAATGATACGACGATATTTTTCATGGGTGTAACCGCGCTTCATCGCCTTTAATATTTCGTTATCTCCTGACTGAAAAGGAATATGGAAATGTTCGCAAACCTTGGGTAATTCTTTACAAGCTTTAATCAGTCTTTCGGTAAAGTAACGGGGATGACTAGTAGCAAAACGAATACGCTCAACTCCTGGGACATCATGAACGTAGTAGAGTAAGTCTGTAAGGGTGTGTTGATGTCTTCCTTCGGGGGTGCTTCCTGGTAAGTCTCTACCATAAGCATCAATATTTTGTCCCAGTAGGGTAATCTCTTTATAACCCTGTCTGCCTAATTCTTCCATTTCTGCTTTAATAGCTTCAGGAGTGCGAGACTGTTCTACTCCCCGAACATTGGGTACGACACAATAACTGCATCTTTCGTTACAACCATAGATAATATTGACCCAAGCAGTAACTTTACTATCCCGACGGGGTTTAGTAATATCTTCTACTATATGTATGGGTTCAGTAGCAACTACCTGATTACCATCAAATACCTGTTGCAGTAAATCTTCTAAACGGTTAGCGTGTTGAGGTCCCATCACCAAGTCTAACTCAGGTACACGCCTTAATAGCTTTTCTCCTTCTTGTTGCGCCACACATCCAGCTACCACTAAAGTAAGGTCAGGTTGTTGATGTTTGCGTTTAGCTTGTCTGCCTAGATAAGAATATACCTTTTGTTCTGCATTATCCCGAATCGTGCAAGTATTATAGAGAACTAGATCGGCTTTTTCTGGCTCTTCTACCCACTCAAAACCCATAGTATCCAGTATGCCAGCCATGCGTTCTGAGTCAGCTTTATTCATCTGACATCCGAAAGTAACTATATTGTATTTTTTACTGACTGTATCCATAATAAATGCGATCGCGTTTATCGATAAAATTTTTTATATTCTGTAACCGCGTAAGGAAACCCGCGCCCTTACATTCGGTCTTTCTCAAACATTTTTTGATTTGGTGCAAGAGTATATAATTATACCATTTCTGCATCAGTCACTAGGGTCAGTTGTTCTAGGAAAGCCCGCTTAATATAGACTCTGGTTGTCTTGTCTAAATTTACTAACCTTAGTTTTCAAGCCCAACTCCCGAGGAGTAAGAGCTTTGGGCGAAACCATACCTCATCTTTCATCCTTTATTCCTCATCCTTTTATTGACAAGATACTCTATAATTCTGGATAATTATAGATTGTGTGTCTAATCCTGCTCGGATCGGGTTAGAACCTCAAAATGCCATCTCTAAAATAATAGGCGATCGAGCTAAATCGAAACCCAAAAAACTGGTGTTGGCTACCCGTACGGCAACTTTACTTCTAAACAATCATTATGACTTACGCAATTATTGAAACTGGTGGGAAACAACTCAAAGTCGAACCAGGTCGCTTTTACGATATAGAATTGCTCCATGCAGACCCCGAATCTAATTACACTATAGATAAAGTTTTATTGATCAATCACGACAACGAAATCACTGTAGGTCAGCCCTACATTGATGGAGCTACAGTAGAAGGAACAATAATGCAGCATCTTCGTGGCAAAAAAGTCATCGTCTATAAGATGCAGCCCAAAAAGAAAACTCGCAAAAAACGGGGACATCGTCAAGAAATTACCCGTTTCATGGTGAATTCTATTAACATGGGTGGTTCAGCCCTAGCTTCTTTTGCCAATACCACCGAAGAAGAAGTAGTAGAAGCACCTGTAGAAGTGGTAACAGAATAAACCCAACTATAAAAATATTAAGGAGAAAAACAACATGGCTCATAAGAAAGGAACAGGTAGTACCCGTAACGGTCGTGACTCGAACTCTAAAAGACTAGGAGTAAAACGCTATGGCGGTCAAAAAGTCACTGCTGGTAGCATTCTAGTTCGCCAAAGAGGAACTAAATTCCATCCTGGGAACAATGTGGGTCGCGGTAGTGATGACACTCTCTTTGCTCTCATTGAAGGTGTAGTGAAATTTGAGTACAGAAAAAGAGGACAACAAAAAATCAGCGTCTATCCCGTTGCAGAAGCTACAGCTTAATACCTAATACAATCTACAAAAACGCCTTTCTTGAGTATCTCAGGAGAGGCATTTTATTTTAGGCACAAGTTAAAATTATGTCTAAAGACTATTAGATACCATTTATTGAATTTATCTTAATTCCCTTGCTCTTCTTCCCATTTTAGATTTTTCTTTCGAGAACGAATTGTTCCAGGTCGCGTGCAAACAAGACAACCACAATAATCTAATTTATGCGCTCCAGGTTGATATCTCCAACCCAAAACCTGCGGTAAATACTTGATTTTATGTATTTCCTTATTGTTGATTTTTCTAGGCACTATTACCTGATAACCTTCTGCATTATCATGATTTTCTATCAGAGCAACTACCTCACTAGCTTTCATTTCAATGGAGTGATTATTGTAGTGACCGACTAATACTATTTCCTCATCAGGGATACGAAAATAAACTCCATAAAAAGTTCTTTGTCCAAACATTTTTAGTTCCCGTAACCATTGATGAGAAATATAGAAATTTCTAACAACAGGCATTGCATATACACCTGGAGATTTCCAATTTTTATAATGTAGTATTTTTATGCCATTTCTCTGAATAGACTTAATATTATTTTCAGATGTTAAATGCACTAACGCCCATCAATAAGAGAAGCGTTATTCCCTGTAATGCGAGTAAATATGTTTTGAATATCCGCAGCATTCTCAAAAATTGCTGACCTCCCTGCGGGGACAGAAAACTGCTCAAAGCTGTGAAAGAGGTTATTCCCAACTCTTTCGCCACCAGTGATTTTGTCCATATTTCCTAAATTTTCAACTACAGTAGGAATCCTACCATCTGGAGTTATCTGTGCTTGAGAAATTCCTCCATTGATGGTGGCAAGAAAAAGCAAGGACAAGACAGAGGGTCAACTCTGAAGAAGAGACATTCTTTTTGGGGATAAACTACGACAGAAGACAAAATTTATCAGCTTTATTCTCTGTAATCTTACCAGTTTTAGCTTGAAAAAAACCTTTATTGTTCAATAGAGTCATTTTCTAGGCTCTCTCTGGAACAATCTTTATAGTGAGCTATCGAATTTTTGTCTTTGCCACACTAGCCTATGTCTCTAGATGAAGCCAAACTTAACTATCAAAAACAGCAGTACAAACAGTAATTAAAAAACGCCTTTCTTGAAATATCTCAGGAGAGGCGTTTATGTTGATTTATGTTTCACAAAAGAAGATGAACTATCAGGCAACTTGTAAGGAATGAAGCAGTAACAAAAATTGTTTACAGTTTAGGCTTAAATCCTCATTCCTACTTCTTACCTAACCATTAATAGCAGGAGCGCTTATTGCCACAGGAGTAGTTGCACCAGTAGCTAAATCTAAGGGGAAGTTGTGAGCATTACGCTCGTGCATTACTTCAAAACCGAGGTTAGCACGGTTTAAAACATCTGCCCAAGTATTCACTACACGACCTTGAGAATCAAGGATAGATTGGTTAAAGTTAAAGCCGTTGAGGTTAAATGCCATAGTGGAAATACCCATCGCAGTAAACCAAATACCAATTACGGGCCATGCACCTAAGAAGAAGTGTAAGGAACGACTGTTGTTAAAAGAAGCATATTGGAAGATGAGACGACCAAAATAGCCGTGGGCTGCAACGATGTTATAAGTTTCTTCTTCTTGACCGAATTTATATCCATAGTTTTGAGATTCAGTTTCAGTAGTTTCTCGTACTAAAGAAGAAGTTACTAAGCTTCCGTGCATAGCGGAGAATAGTGCGCCACCAAAAACACCAGCTACACCCAACATATGGAATGGGTGCATCAGGATATTGTGTTCAGCTTGGAAGACTAACATAAAGTTGAAAGTACCACTGATTCCTAAAGGCATACCATCAGAGAAAGAACCTTGTCCGAGGGGGTAGATTAGGAATACTGCGGATGCAGCAGATACAGGTGCAGAGTATGCAACACAAATCCACGGGCGCATACCTAAACGGAAGGATAGTTCCCACTGACGACCCATCCAGCAGAATACACCAATAAGAAAATGGAAGACTACTAGCTGATAAGGGCCACCGTTATATAACCACTCATCAAGGGAAGCTGCTTCCCAAATGGGATAAAAGTGCAAGCCAATGGCGTTAGAAGAAGGAACAACCGCACCAGAAATGATGTTGTTGCCATAAAGAAGAGAGCCAGCTACGGGTTCGCGGATTCCGTCGATATCGACAGGAGGAGCAGCGATGAAAGCAATAATGAAACAGATAGTTGCAGCGAGCAAGCAGGGAATCATTAATACACCAAACCACCCTACATAAATGCGGTTATTGGTACTAGTAATCCACTGACAAAAACGCTCCCACAAACTGTAACTTTGGTCTTTACCTAAAGTAGTAGTCATTGTTATTGTTAATGGGTGAATTTTACTGTAATTGAATTTTGGACAAATTGTATTGTGCCTTACATTTCAGTATATTTACATCTCTTTGAATTGAGACGTACTTTTTAGTTAATTTTTTTGAATATATTTTGCTAATTTTATAAATATATTTCTTTAGTTTAAAAATGAAAACTTTTGCAAAGATTTTAGAGCTTAAATTTTAACTTTTGTATCTAGAGCAGTTTTTGCAGTATCGTTTTTTCCTGATAAGTTAATTCTCGGTATTCCCCTGGCTGGAGGGGTTCAAGAGAAAAATGGTGTGAGCGCGGTGCAATTTTGCTTTGTTGAGAATTGTTTTGACTCTTACAAATCTTAATACTAATTTTTACCCTAACCAGTCTCAGAGTGGGAAAACCTACAGCAGCAGTCATCCGTCTTACTTGTCGATTACGTCCTTCAGTAAGGGTAATTTCTAACCAGCAAGTAGGAACATTTTTACGGTAACGAATAGGAGGATTTCTCGGAGGTAAATTAGGCTCTTGAGGCAAAATTTTGACTGAAGCTTTGCGAGTCCGATAGTCTTTGAGAACTACTCCTTCTCGCAGTTTGTTTAATGCTGTTGCGTCGGGTATTCTTTCTACTTGTACCCAATAAGTACGAGGATGGGCAAATTTACGATGTGCTAAACGATGTTGCAGTCTGCCATTATCTGTCAACAATAAAAGACCTTCGCTATCCTTATCTAGTCTGCCTACAGGATAAATTTCAGGTATATGAATATAATCCTTTAAAGTTTTGCGCTTTGTGACTTCATGGTTATTGTCTGTAAATTGACATAGAACTTCATAGGGTTTGTAGAATAAGATGCACTTCATCAGCTTTAAAGGGAATAGGGAATAGGGAATGGGGACTGGGGAATGGGGAATGGGCGATATATAGCTTCAGTTTGTTGCCAAGTATTAAATGCGGACTCCCCATTACCCTGTTTAAGTTGTAAACTACCCTGGGTGTTGAGAGTCTGGGCTTGAAGCAAAGGAGAATTATTAGTATTGCGTCTTGTTACCTGGTGCTGTAATTTTTCAATGAGGTCTAAGTTTTCGGCGATCGCTGCTTGGGCTTTATTCCAATCTCCCAAGTCTTGATAAACCGTAGCCAAATAATTATTACTATGAATTAAATTAGTTATTTGCTGGTTTTGAGTATATTTTTGCTGCGCTTGTTCCCAAATTTTAGCAGCAGCAGCGAATTGTCCGCGATCATATAGTTGTTTTCCCTGTTGTAATAAATTGTGCTGTTGCAGACTAGAGTTAGAAACAAGAGTTGGTTGAGCTATTGCTGGTGAAACCGAGACAACGCTTAAAAATGTCAGTATTGTTAAAACCAAGTAATTTTTATATTTCATTTTCACAGAAGCAACCTTAATATAGTCAAAAATTTCTGCTTCTCTGTTATAACCTGTGGTTAATTCTCATTGGTAATATTTTCTGATAACTTTGAACCGCCCAAGATATCAAGTTTTATCAACTTTTCTATATTTGCAATAGCCAAAGTTTAAGACAAACTATTAGTTAGGTAATTACCAAGCGATAAATCACCAAGAAATAAATTTCTTGGCTAATACCTCAAGTCCTCTCAAGAGGACTTCAATTTAGTTTTAATAGACTTATTGTATTAGCCTGAAACTTCAGTTTTAGGCGGTCGGGAATCGAGGTGCAAGATATGATTTAAGGTTGTTTATTGATTATAAAACTAGAATTAGTTAGATGAGGCATTTACTTCTACTGCCAATTTAAACCCTAAGTTGTTAAGAATATTACGAATGCTATTGAGTTGAGGATTCCCTTTCTCAGAAAGAGTTTTGTATAAACTCTCGCCATTACCATTAGTGGGACTTAGACATTTTTTAGTCAAAAACAGCCTCAAACCAATACACAGTAACGCTTTGACTTCGATTTACTTGTTTTCTTGATATACCTGGGTTTCAGGGATTTTTTGGGGTTTGGTGTATATCCATTGCCCTACTTAGGTTTGAGGCTGTTTTCTTGTTGTTTTTTGTCTAAGTCCCGGTAAGAGCCTAACAATTAAATGAATTAGTTAAAAGGCTGGTATTTTAATAAAGCGCAAGTCCCCTAAAACATTAATTAAAGAGCGATCGCTGATAGTAATATTTCCTCGGGTAACACCTACAGGAAAACTATCTATAAATTAGGCTTCATTTCTGAGTTTTCTATTATTAAAACTTATGTTAAATCCTAGTTATTTATAGAAAAACTGATTGTTTAATCAAGTTGATTCTTGTCAATTTTTTGGCTTACTTTTTCCTATCTGCGCTCCATCAAGGTTAATGGGGTTATCAAATATTGGTGCAGCTTTCATCAATATAATTAGATAATTACTTGTCCTGAACCAACCTGCTTCGCCCATTAAATAGATAGAATCCTGGCATATTTTGCTCCTAAAAAACCCATAAAGCCATGGGGTTTAAGTTTAATTCTATTGACTTTATTCCCCTAAAATTAAGAGTTAAGAAAATAATCAAAATTAGATGTTACCTCATAATTTATACACTATTAGTCTTTTAAAAGGATAATTATGAGAATTAATCTTCTGGATGAATCCCGCGAGCGCTTAAACTAGAGTCTGTTTGGCTTGTCTCCAACATCATAGCCAGAAAACGAGTGTTTTCTGAGCTTTCTAACACAAGCTTTTTAATCATCAAAGTTAAAGGAACGGCAACAAGTACTCCAGTTGCTCCCAAAACCCAACCCCAAAAGATAATGGATAGAATAATTACTAACGGCGATAAGTCTAATTCTTGCTGCATAAAGCGCGGTTTCATTACTTTATCAGCAATGGTATCGATTAGATAACAACTCAAGAAAACTAATAAAGCCTGGCTTGCTCCTAATTCCAGTAGTGCCAACAGTACGGGAGGAATAACCGCCAGAAAGAAGCCAATCTCAGGAATAAAATTGAGCAAGAAAAACAACATACTCCAAAATACTGCTAGCTTGACACCAAACAAGACCAGCAGAAACAAATAGGCAATGGCTTCGATCGATCCTGTGCAGGTTGTAATCCAAACATAGCTTCTGATACTTAGAATAAATTCAGCGAATTTATGCAGTAGAATACTATGAGAATGTAATCCACGCTTTAATTTAAGAGGAAATACCAGAGCTTCAATTAGCATAAAAGCGACAATAAATAGTATCAGTAATGAAGCACTTAAGGCTTCAGCTAATTTGGCAATCAAAAAAGCAATAGCCCGAATAAAGCTTTCTGGGCTAAATATTTCCAGATCAAAGATGTCGGAGGCATCAATGTTTTTTGAGGCTAAAAAACTGGTTAACCCTTGTTCGAGTTCTATCAGTCTGGGTTTGTAAGTAGGTAAAAGTTCGCGAAACTTATCCACCGAAACACCAAGAAAAGCAATGAAGGTAAGACCTGTGAGTACCACCACTAGAATCGTAACTGAGAGTGCCAACCATTTCGGTACTCTTTTGTCGATTAGCCAACGTAAGAGTGGTGTTACGGTGATGGCAATAATTAAGGCTAAGAGAAAGGAATTCACAATTGAGGCAGCTGCTTGCATACCTATTATGATTATTACAAAACCAGCTCCACCCAGTAAAAGTTGAAGTAGGGGGGAAATTTGTTTTTGTGTCGCCATAGTTGTCTGCTCAAGTTGCTACCAATTTTTTCTTGACTCGACCTCAATTTTTGACAATCTCTTAGTAACTTAACTAACCATAGGAAAAAAGTCTATCATACCTCAATAATTCTTCAAGGTTTCAAACTCCAATAGATTTACGATGATGAACGATTTCGTAATGCAAATGTTCGGAAAATTTCGGCAAGCAAAAAGAAGATTTAGTCTCAATCTTGTGATGACAAAACTTCCTGAAACTTCAGAAACTTCTATAGCAATTACTTTTTTAGTCATGAATATTTCCACCCTGATCAGGCAGTTTAACTGTCTTTTTGTGTCTCTATTTATTCAGACCTATAAATTAAGCTTCATTGTGGCTCATTATATTATAAAAGCTGATATTGAAGAATAGTTGTTAATAGAAAAAGTTGTCTTTTTACCAAGCTGATTCTTGTCAATTTTTTCCTTACTTTTTCAGCAAGCCCTAATTACTAATTACTAACCATTAACCATCAAATATTAACAACTAACCATTAACAACTAACAACTAACCATTAACAACTAACAACTAACCATTAACAATTAACAATTAGCAATTAATTATTCATCTTTATCCCCAGTAAATATTAAGCAAAAAACTTTTCTACACAACGGATAAACATTTCGACTCCCATGCTTAAAGCAGTTTCATCAAAATCAAAACGAGGGTGATGGTGAGGATAAGCTAAACCTTTATCAGGATTAGCAGCACCCAGAAAAAAGTAACAACCAGGTACTTGTTGTAAGAAAAATGACATATCCTCCCCTCCCATAGTTTGGCATTCTGGCACTACTCCCAAGGGAGTTTCTATTACTTCTTTGGCTACAGCTTTCACTAAATCAGCTATCTCAGGATGATTGATAGTGGGGGGATAGAGTTGCCAATATTCTAGGTCATAGGTTGCACCGTGACTCTGACAGACTCCTGCAATAATTTCTTCAACTCGCTTTCTAATTAATGGCTCTAGTTGAGGGTTAAAATAGCGTACTGTACCACTGATGGTAGTAGTGTCTGCAATAACGTTTAAGGCTGTTCCCCCATGGATTGTTCCTACAGTGACAACAGCAGAATCAAGAGGATTAATATTTCGTGCCACTATAGTTTGTAGAGCGTTGACAACGGCAGAGGCAACTACAATTGAGTCAATGGTTTGTTCTGGCATTGCACCATGACCACCTTTCCCTGAAATAGTGCAGCGAAAACACTCTACTGCTGCCATTAAAGCACCACTTCTGACTCCTAATGTTCCTAGGGGTAGATTATTCCAGAGGTGTAAGCCAATAATAGCATCTACATCAGGATTTTTGAGGACTCCTGCGGAAATCATCGGTTTTGCGCCACCTGGTCCTTCTTCTGCTGGTTGGAAAATGATTTTGACTGTACCTGAAATATCTTCCTGGTGTTGAGATAGATAGTAAGCTGTACCTAAAGCGATCGCCACATGACCGTCGTGTCCGCAAGCGTGCATTTTTCCATCGTGTATCGAACGATAGGGTACTTGATTTTCTTCTTGAATGGGTAAAGCATCCATATCGGCACGAATAGCAAGGACTTTACCTGGAAGTTTACCTTCTATAGTTGCGACAATTCCTGTCTGGGCAATTTGTGTTTGATGGGGTATCTGCCATTGTTGCAGTTTGTGACTAATAAAATCTGCTGTGATTGTTTCTTGAAAACCTAATTCTGGTTTTTGATGAATGCTGCGTCGCCATTCTACTAATTGGTTTTGTAAAGCGCGAATTGTAGGGCGGATGGACTCTTTCGGAATTGAGTTGGAGGAAGAAAGGGTAAAAGTCATTATTTTTGAGGTTGATTATCAGATTTTTTTCAGCTAATTGGCGGGAGCTTGAAATTTAAAATAAGTCAATGGGCGGATGTTGTATAGGGGGAATAAAAGATAAAATAAAACAACTATACAGTCCATTCTATAGTCAATAAAACTTATTTAATATTTCAAGGTGTTTCTAACGTTTAAACTGATTATCTCCAGTATGTTAACTTTCATTTTGCCAGTTTTAACTGATGAGTAGAGTTAGTATTTTATGGGTCACTCAAGAACCAACAGTGTTGCAACAAGGAATAGCTTTATGCGCTCGCCTTAATTATTCTCTACTCCAAGCTAGAGATGAAACCACTGGTTGGCGATTGGCTCAACAACACACCCCTAAAATAATTGTCTGTGAACTTAGTCCCTCCGCAATCAACGGCTATAATTTTTTAGAGAAAATCAGGCAAAACCAGGATACAGCTATTATTCCTGTTATTTTTTTAAGCAATTGTTTAGATACTAGTCAACATCGTAAAGCTATGGAAATGGGAGCAGATGACATTTTATTTGCACCTTATTGCGAACCAGATTTAGAAAATGCGATCGCAGCTAGATTGACCCGACAACAAACCATGATCAGGCGATCGCAACAAGAATTAGAACAGTTACGCTACAATATCACAGCGTTTCTCCCTCACGAGTTCAAAACGGCTTTAACAGGAATTATTGCGGGGACTGACTTGCTTCTCAATCGTTCCATTCCCCTTGAATCTTCTGTGATGCGAGAATTGCTCTACTGTATCCAATCATCAGGAAAAAGACTATCTAGATTATCTAATAACTTCTTACTCTATTGCGAACTAAAAGCGGTTTCTGATGACCCTGTCAAAGTTCAAAATTTACGCAATCAAAAAACTCATTTTGCCTACAATAATATCTCTCAAACCAGTATCAAACAAACTCATCGCTATCATCGTCAACAAGACTTAATTCTAGACTTACAAGAAGCCTCCGTTAAGATGGACACATCTTACTTGATCAAATTAGTCGAAGAATTAATCGACAATGCTTGTAAGTTTTCTCCACCAGGTACTCCCATTAAAGTTCGCTCACAAGTACAAAAAGACTATTTAAGTATCTCAATTAGCGATCGCGGTAGGGGAATGACACCGCAACAAATTGAGCAAATTGGTCTAGGAATTCAATTTGACCGTTCATTTTATGAACAACAAGGATTTGGCTTGGGACTTGCGATTGCTAAAAACTTAATACAATTACATGGAGGAAAGTTACAGATTACTAGTATTCCTCAAAAGACTACCAAAGTTACTCTAACTCTCCCCCTTGCGAAATCTTCTGCGAGACAAAAATTCAGTATTGTCTCTTCCCGATGCTAAATCAATAACTTTTAGAAAATCTTTTTTTTCTGAGGCTTCCTAAAGAGGCAACATAGCTTTATAAGTAAGATTACGATAATAAAGTTTCAAGAGGAGATTTCCAAATTGAAAAAAATCGAAGCAATTATTCGTCCTTTTAAGCTCGATGAAGTCAAAATCGCTCTAGTTAATGCTGGAGTAGTAGGGATGACTGTTTCTGAAGTACGTGGTTTTGGTCGTCAAAAAGGGCAAACTGAGCGTTATCGCGGTTCAGAATATACGGTAGAATTTCTGCAAAAACTCAAAATTGAAATTGTCATTGAAGATAATCAAGTAGATATGGTAGTGGATAAAATTATTGCTGCTGCTAGGACTGGAGAAATCGGCGATGGCAAAATATTTGTTTATCCTGTAAATGAAATTGTCCGTATTCGTACTGGAGAAAAAAACGTCGAAGCTGTATAGATATTAGCAACCAATTTATTTATTAATCGGGATAAGAAGACTTTAACACCTGTCTTCTTAATTCCCTAAACAATATTTTCTAATCTTAATCCTAAAGCGCGCGCTGCCGAAGGCATATCTCTTCGAGATCGCTGCCAGCCCAGAATTTTTAATTATTAGAATTAAAAACTAAAAGTCAACAAAAATGCCAGTATATATCGGAAAAGTGGTACAAATTGCTTCTCAAATGCGTTTTGGATTGGGATCAAAACCACAACTACCTTGGTTGATGTTTTCTGTCGAATACTCTTGTTCTTCACTTTCTGATGTTGATGTTATCAATTTAGGAATACCTCCCGATAATTATGATAGTAATGATTTATGGGCTATATTGATGGCATCTTTGACTTCCGATCTTAGGATTCTTGTTTTTACAAAAAAACGTAAAATACTATATCGTGAAGCAGAAGAATTGATTTCTGGGGCAGTTATAGTATCTCCATCACTTAGTGATCAAGCAAGAGAAAGTCAGTTTCAAGCTTTGATCGATAAATATGGATCAAAATTTAATTCTTGAACATTTGTTTGCTTCACCCATAGTTAAAAAGTGCTTTAGCTTTTGTAGGGTGGGCAGATCAAATTACGATCGCTACTATAAATTATCCTACGAAACAAGTCGATCAAGTACTGACAAAAGCGCGACCAGCGAAGCTGTTGCCTTCGGCACCGCATCCTAACTACTGCACATTTTAAGAATTCTGTCAATGCGAAACTCCTACTGTGGATAATAACATCTGGAGAATCCCTCTGCGCCTCTGCTAAGTCAGCATTCCCTTGCGTCTTACGCCGACGCGGGGGCGGAAGGGGGTTTCAAAACTCAATAAATTAGCTACAAACACAAAACTGTCAAGCTCTTAAAAACCCCCTCCCGAATGACTTCTCTGCGTGAAATATTATCAAGCTCGTTCTAACCATAAAAAAAGGCAGACTATAAAAAGCCTACCTTACTGTCACGGAATGAATTTGAAAGAAGTTAGCCACCAGCTACCGCAGGAACAATACTTACTTCGTCTCCATCTTTAAGAGAAGTATCAGTATTATCCAAGAAGCGGATATCTTCACTGTTGACGTAGAGGTTTAAAAAGCGACGGGGTTTACCAGTTTCGTCACAAATACGAGCCTTGATACCAGGACAGTTAACGTCTAGGGAATCAATTAATTCATCTATATTACTACCATTGCATTCGATAGTAGCTTGATTGTTGGTGAATTTTTGCAGGGGAGTAGGAATCAATACTTTTACAGTCATCGTTTTCAGTGAACAGTTATGATTTAACAGTTATGATTTAAAATTTATCAGTTATTAGCTGCTCGTTAAGTGATTCGCAATTATCAATTAACAACTAACCACCCTCTCGGGTAATTGATGAATTACCTCTACTAACAACTGACCAATAATTAAACAATAGTTTGTTGCCATTCTAGGCGTTCTAGTGTGCGAGAACGTTCTAAAGCACGCTCAAAGCTATCGAGTTTAGGCTCGATGATTAAGGGTTCGCCGATGTAGCCTTGTACTGCTTCTTGGGTTTTCAAACCATTCCCAGTGATATAAGCAACTGTAGTTTCTTCGGGGTCAATTTTGCCAGCTTCTACTAGCTTTTTCAATACCGCAATAGTTGTACCACCTGCGGTTTCGGTGAAGATACCTTCGGTTTCTGCTAGTAGTTTCATTCCTTCTATAATTTCTGCATCGGTAACAGATTCGATATTACCGTTGGTTTTTCTGGCTACTTCTAAAGCATAAACTCCATCAGCAGGATTACCGATTGCGATAGATTTAGCAACAGTATTGGGTTTTACTGGTGCGATAAAGTCTCTTCCTTCTTTGAAAGCTTGAGCGATAGGGGAACATCCTTCTGCTTGTGCGCCACTGAAGCGTACTTGCTTATCGTCAATTAAACCAACTTTGATAAATTCTTGGAAGCCTTTATATATCTTGGTAAATAGTGAACCAGAAGCTAGAGGTGCAACTACATGATCGGGTAATTTCCAACCCAATTGTTCTGCTACTTCAAATCCGAGAGTTTTAGAACCTTCTGAATAGTAGGGACGCAGGTTAATATTCACGAATCCCCAACCATAAGTGTTTCCTACTTCTGAACAAAGGCGATTTACTTGATCGTAGTTGCCTTTTACTGCCATCAGGGTTGGATTGTAGATTAGAGTACCTAAGATTTTACCTGCTTCTAAATCGGAAGGAATGAAGACGCAGCAGTCTAAACCAGCATGAGCAGCGATCGCAGCAGTCGAATTGGCTAAATTCCCAGTACTAGCACAAGATACGGTAGAAAATCCTAATTCTCTAGCGCGAGTTAATGCTACGGATACTACCCGGTCTTTGAAACTCAGGGTAGGCATATTAACGGCATCATTTTTAATATAAAGATTTTTTAGACCCAGGCGACGGGCTAAACGAGTGGATTTTACCAAAGGAGTCATCCCTGTTCCTACATCAATGGGATTTTCGCTTTCTACTGGTAAGAATTCTTTGTAACGCCAAATGGAGTGAGGTCCTGCTGCAATGGATTCTCGACTTACTAAAGAACGAATTACATCATAGTCGTAAGCTACTTCTAGGGGAGAAAAGGTTTCCTCGCAAACATTGAGAGCTTTGAGGGGGTACTTTACTCCCCCTTCCTTAGATACTAGATGGGTGAAAGTACGAGCCTTGGTAATAGTTGCCTGAGTCATAATCCTTGATATTCTGATGTTCCGTTAACAGTGAGACTGATACTATCACACCCAAAAAAATCTCGTCAAACATACCCGACTAAAAAAGTCGGGATTAGAATACTGTGTTACAAAACAGTAATGCTTTAAAATAAAAATCAAAATAATAAACATCAAAATTAATTTTGATAGCGATGGTTATTTTTCATCAACAATTAAAAATTGCGACAACACATGGAAGAGAAAATGATTCGCACTACTCTATCTTTACCAGAAGAACTGATAGCAGCTACAGACTTATTGATTCAAAAAGGTAAAATCAAAAATCGTAGCCAATTTTTTACAGATGCTATTCGTAAAGAAATAATCGCGCTTAAAAAAGCTGAAATTGATGCTGCTTTTGCGGAACTGGCAGAAGTGCAAAAAAATTCATCAGAAGCTTTGCCAACCGAATCTGAGTTAGTTAATGCTAGTTGGGAATCTGGGCAAAACTAAACTTTTCATCAAAACTAGAACGCTTTTTACTGTTAGCTTTTAGCTTCTTAGATAGCAGACTAGTTGCGATGGGGAGATAGGGGGAGTATTTTTCCGAGGTTTGTGGGCGAAGAAGTCTGAAAAGATGATGTAAATTCCCCTTTTATCGCCCTAGGGATTTTGAATATGTCCTAAGTAGTTACGCGCTCATTAAGAGCTATAGTTGAGATAGGCAATAGGGATTGATTGTTATTACTTATTAATTATTACTTAGATTTATATAGCTTATACAAGAGGTTTAATGTTAAATTTCCAATATTCCAGCCTAATTGATGCGGATGTAGTCAAGGTTTGGCAATTTCACGAACGCAAAGATGTTCTAGATATTCTGACTCCTCCTTGGCAACCAGTTAAGGTACTAAGAAGAGAAGGGGGTTTAGGAGTAGGAGCAATTACTGAATTTCGGCTGATGTTGTTGGTAATTCCTGTGCGTTGGGTAGCAGAACATATTGAGTGTCAACCCAATCAAGTATTTGTAGATCGTCAAGTAGAAGGACCTATGGTATCTTGGGTGCATCGTCATCAATTTAGTCCCGAACAGGGAAAAACTAGACTTACTGATTCTATTGAATATGAAATGCCTGGGGGTTGGTTAGCAGAGTTTCTTTTGGGATGGTGGGTTGATTCTCGATTAAAAGAGATGTTTCGCTATCGTCATGAAGTCACAAAACGCGAGTGCGAAAATAATACCATTTCTATTGTGGAATGAGAGAACATATTGTCTCTCCTTTCAGGAGAGATTTAGAGAGATGGGGAAACACAGGGGTAATATTCAACATTAACTAGCTTAGTGAGTGAGAATTGCAAATCTTTGTAGCAGGGTAGCAATTAACCCAGGTAATGTTTTCTCCAATCCCGACTCATTTTTGAAGCTAAGTTCTTTGTATCCAGAAACATCAAAAGGAAATTTCCCTGAAATATCAGAACGTTCCATTCTGAGTAAGAGAATTTGTCCATTATCTTTACTTTCCATAGCGTAGCCTATTTCGACGCAAGTATTGGGACTTAGTAAGATGCTAGTGTGATTTTCTCCCACAACAGTAGTGATAGGAGTGGTATCGGCAATATATAGTAAGCTTTTCCGAATATTTCTTAATTGACTCCTACTAATACGGAGAGGAGAATCTTGGGGACGATAAGCAATTTCTAATTTTAGTGGTACACGCGATCGGGATGATAATTGAGCTATTGTAGTTTCTAATATGGGGAGAATCATCCCCGTTGCGGTAGGGTATTCTGTCTGGGGACTATAGTATATTATTGGTTCAAGTCCTGAGAGAGATTCTTGTTTAGTGAAATAAATCTCTTGAGAGACTAAATCTATGTTGGAAATGACATAGAAGCCACTTCCTTCGATATAAAATTCAACTCTTACACCTTCTAAATAGTAACTAAACCAATGAGATATTTCGATTTCCCTTCGCTCATTGAGGAAATCAGCACGCATTCCTGTTTTTAGCAGACTATTGCGACTTAGGCGTAAGTCACAGGGTTTTTTGATAACTTCTCTGATTGGTTCATATTGTTCTAGATACCAGGCTTTAAGGGCGATAATAGCCATTCTTCACTGACTAACTGACAAAGTTGCCTTTATCAGAACTGATTAAGGTGAAGTTTATTATATCAGCAGTAAGAGCTTATATCTTCACCACATTCATCAGCTAGATAGCAAAGAGCGCGAAAACGTAAACCTATAACCTCGTTGTAAAGAGGGTTAAGTTTACACAAAGGTGGAATGGTAAACAGTTTTCGATCAAAAAGTTTTATAGTTCTAGCAAAAGGACATTGAGTAGGGATTAGTTCACATAATTTATGAGCCATACTACGATTGTTAATTGGTAAATTATTTAACCAATTGCGTAAAGGTAATAAGGGATCAAATTTCTGAATGAGAGAAATTGTAAATTCAGATACTTTTTTGTTGTGGTAAAAGTTATTAATCCAGTGGCTAAAAATCATACTTACTATAATATTAGATTTAACAATCATAATTAATCTACTCACACTCACTTAAGCTACAGATTGACTTTTGTAAGTCACCTGCTTTGTCTTTTTTTATCTTTACAGATACTGGCAAAAATTCCGATAACTTCGTAATTTGTGTATGCCAATTTTTATTTTGGTTACATCCAGTTATAATTACTGGTGACGATGGATACTTTATTCTAGGTTTGGGTGAGGATTTTTATGCTGTATCTCAAGGAAAAAGCTACTAATACTCACTTAGTTGACAATTCCGATTTTGCCTTATAGTTGCAAATTTAACTAGAGTATTTGCACTTAACTTCTATGAAATTTAGTTAAAGATTTGGATAAGATTTTGTGTCGATCTTGATCTTTTACCTTCAGGGACTTTTAATCATCTAGGAGAATATTTTTGACTACTCTACTTTATTCTCTGGTAGTCAAACTTTAAGCAAAAAGCATTTTTTGCCCCTGGTATTTTTTGGTATATTTAGCTACTTTTTTCTCAAGAACTGCTCGTTCTAATTTTCCATAAAATCAAGCTATTTAGTAAATAGCATAGTTATTTTTAGCTTCCGAAAAATAGTATAGCGTTCTCTTTGAAAACTGACAGGGATTTTTAGTATATTTAGTTACAGTTTTTCAATTGAATAGTAATTTTTTCTGAATAGTCTTTTAAAGCTAGTTCCCAATGCAGGTTATCCTGTTGTTGGAGTGTCAGAGTATAATTACCTAAAGTTTCTGATAGCGATATCTGCTGATTGTTTGATAGAGTGATAGTGGTGGTATCAATTTGCAGTTTATTGCCACGTCCATCAAAACGAATTATTTTACCAGTTAAAGTATCTGCGATCGCAATTTGCTTGGTAGTGGGTATCAGCCGAACTATAAAATGATGTAGTTGAAATTGATATACTCCGTGAGCAATGGTCTTAAGATCGATATGAGATGGTAAACCTATAACTTTCCAACCAACTTTACTTAAATTATTCAGTGTTCTCTTATGGGGTTTCTCTAACTGAATCAGTGGTATGGAGGGAGGTACTGTCTCTATTTTAATCTGCCATTTGTTGGCAAAGTTGGTTAGTTTTTTTTGTGCTTTCTGGAGTTGAGCTATTTGATGGGTATTTTGAAGATAAGTAATTTGTCGTAGTTTAGTAGCTAACCAGCGACGGCGACTAAACTCACATAAGTTGGCATCACTAGAGTTAGTATATTGCCCATAAAAACTAAAAATTTCGAGAAATGAGCCAATTTTTTCTAAAACAATTCCTAAGTATTGGGGAGTAAAATAGTTTTGCCATTGACCATTGTGGAGAATATGCTGTTGAATAAATTGTTGATAGCTTTGTCTTTCGGAGTTATTGAGATTATAGGGTAATAGTTGAGATTGTCCTAGATTGCAGACAAAGATGTAGGGTAGATGATTAACGCTAACATATTTTTCTACTAAAGATAGTGCCTGTTGCCAATGGTGTTGAGCAAGATAGTAATTAACGATTTTGTTGAGATACTTTATTTTGCGCTCTGGTGGATTAATTTGTTCCCAGCACTTTTCAACTTTAACAGGATCATCTAGATGATGATAGATAATAAATGCTTGCTCAAAGTGATTAGTAGCTTCGTAGGCTATAGCTACATATTTTAGCCAAGAACCGTCTCTACTTTTACCATATTTGAACCAAAGATTAATGATCAGTGCATATTTTTCGGCTTTAGCTAAATATTCTAAAGCTTGAGGAAGTGGAGTTAGTTTCGCTTTTATAAGATAGTATTTCTTTTTATCTTCATTGTCTATAATTTTCTCAGGATACCCTGCTTTTTCCCAGTAAGTTAATGCTTGTTGATAGTCTTTACTTAGAGCCAAACATTGTGCTTGAAAAGTATAAGCTGTTGCTGACTTATCTTCATTCCAATTAAGCACAACTTGAGCAATCTTTTGCCAGTTTTGTTCAGAAATAATCTTAGGTTTAGCAATTAATTTTTGTACTAGGGATTGATAGGCAGCGATCGCATTTACCCAGGGTTGATTATGATACTCTTCAAGAAATAGTTTTTGTTGAGATTCAAGAATTAGAAAATCAGTAAAGTTCCCAAACTTAGAGAGAGCAAGTTTATCTGTCTTGAAATTGTCGATCTCTTCGATATTAACCATAAACTCTATCAGAGGTGATAACAGTTCAAGGCGGGATTGTTTTGAGATTTTACTGTTTAAAAATCTTGGTTCTAACAGTAGTTTTTTTAATTCTTTCCAGGCTAAAGCTTGCCAAAAACAGTACCAAGATTCAGTTAAATTTCCCAGAGCAAAAAACAATTTTCCTGCTGCTCTTAACCTCTTTTCTAATTTTAGTTTCCAAGCTTGACACAATTTGGCTTTTAATAGATTGTTACTCGCTTCGTAAGCAGCGATCGCTCTTTCTAAATAATCAATATTTTCTCCTTGAATACCCACTGTTTGAAAAGTTAAAGCATTAGCTTCTAAATCATTATGATTAATTGTTTCTAGAGATTCACTAGGATAGATTAAATCCGTATTTTCTCGCCACTGTTCCCGAAGATAATTATTTTCTATATGAGATAAAAAATAGTTTATTTTATCAGGCTCGCTAGCATAACGCCAAAGATTACGTTCTCCATCTAAAGAATCAATAATAAATAAGCCTTCTGTAGCACGGGAAGCAGCAACATATAATTTATTCAAAAAATATTTTTCTTTTTCAGGAGGCTGTTCTTTAATTTCCCAAACTTTTTTCGGACAGCGTTCTCCAAATTTATATAATACTACTTGTTTAAATTCTAATCCTTTAGCGGAAATAGCACTTAAAATATTCCAAGGTAATTTTCTAGGTTTTTCCCTATCTATAAAATTCCTCAGAAGTTCATCATTTTTAATGAAATTGTTTTCTTCTCCTTCATCACAAGGAATTAGGATGATTACATTTTTTAGATACTGGTGAAGATTCTTGATAGCTGAATTATCTTTAATAATAAACTTTTGACATACTATATTATTGACTTTACGAGACTTTTGGGGATTAATATCATCTAAATTAAATAATACCTTGCGCCATAGTTGAATCAGATTATTGACTTTAACAATAGAAGCAACAGAGCGATAATTATACTTTAAAGGAGTTAATTCTATTTTTAAAGAAGACTGATGATTTAAGTCTAATGGTGTCAATACTTCGTCATAAAATGCAGCCTTAAAACTTTCCCATCGAAAGCCAGTAGGGTTAAGAGTTTGTAGAGGATCACCAGCACAAGCAAAAGGTAAACTAAAAATACGTTCTTGTTCTAGATCGTAGCGAGAAAACACTGATAAGCGCATGATTAGCTGTAACTCTAATCGAGTAAAATCTTGAGCCTCATCACAAAAAATTGCTGTATATTTAGGCTCGTAACAACCTAGACTAAGAACCGTGCGAATTAAATCCCGATCATCCCACAAATGATTTCTTTTCAGATGTTGCTTATAAGCTTTCCATACGCTATCGCGTATTTCGATAAACTCTTCAACAGAGATAATACGAGCTTTTTTGGGGACAATTTCTGAGTAGTAATGTTCGTCTTCTAAATAACTATCTCTTTCATCAAGTTCATAGCCTTTAATAAAGTTTTGAATTACTAACCAACATTTTTCGGGAGAGATTGTTTGCCATCTAGCAGCACAAAATTGTTTAAAATTATAGAATGATACATAACTTTCTTCAGGAAATAACTTTCTGACTTCAGGAGGTAAAATATTGAGCAGAAAAAAGCGAAACGGCTGAAAAAAAGGCTTGATATCGGGAAGATTTTGTAACTTGCTGGTATCCTCCACAAAAAGATGATGATGACGTAATAAAAACTGAACTTTATCTTTAGCAAAATCTGATAAATTGTTGCTGTAAGTAAGAAATAATGGGTGAGGTTGCTCTAAGATATCTAAATTTTGTTCATGGCATAACTGCAAATGCTGATTACAATAATAAGCAAACAAATAAAACAGCAGAGTAGATTTACCGCTACCTGCTCTCCCATTAAGGAATAAAGGTAAAGGTTTATCTGTCGAAACTGAATTTAAAATTTCTTTTTCTTCATCTGATAAAGTTAAATTTACTCCGTTTCCATCTTGAATTTTCAGCCAGAAGTCTTCTTCTAAAACTAAGTAAGAAGGATAAGAGCGTTTCGTAGAAGTAATTAAATCATCTACAATCAGCTTACTGTTATAAGGTTTTCTTTGAGCAAAATCGCCAAATTTTTCAATAACATTAGTTTTCTTGCTTAATCGTTGAATAATTTTTTGAATTTCTGGCTCTGTAGGATTGCCAATATATGGAGCAATTAATAGTAAGATTTTTTGGGATAAGTTTTCTGTATCATCTAAAATACTATAGATAATACTTAGATTGTTGTGGCAATAAAGTTTGATGTCTTTCCATCCAGTATCTTCCCCCAGAGAATGATTATTAAGAATCGCCTCAATCAGTTCCAGATAATGAGAAGCTTGGGAACGAATTGCAGGTTGATTAAATTTTTTGTACCAAATTTCTGTTTCGTGTATAATTAAATCATCATCCTCAATTTTCCAATTAGGAAGCTCTAACCAGATACGTAAATTGTCAGGAAGAAGGGATAAATTTGGTTGAGAAGTATTTTTTCTGCGCTTCTCTCTAGCCAACCATTCTACTAATTCAGGCTTAAGTTTTGACTCGTTAAATAGTTCCGTATTTTGTTTAATATCTTCTAAAAAACGTTTATAACCAGGTTCACCACGATTATAGACTTTCAGAAAACATAAGATCGGTTCTCGTTCTATTTTTAAGATGCGAGCAATTAATCGAAAATTACCTTCTTTCCGTTTAAGATATAGATGTAATTTTTTAAATCTTGCTTTCGCATCAAGATAATTCATCGTCTCTAAATGAGAACAAAGATTCTCCACTCTCGACGATAATTCGGGAATTCTATTTAATTGTTCATTAAATTTAGATGTGCGATAGACGTACATTAAACATAATCAGTAATTCATAATTAAGTACCAGAACAAAGACTAGTTATCAGTTATCAGTTAGCGACCAATAACTGTTGTACGGGTAATTCATGAATTACCCCTACTAACCAAACTCCCTACATCGACAAATCTAATCTTGTTCTGGAGAATTACTATTAACTGTCTCTAGTTGTTGACGCACATCATCGATCGCCGAATTTAATTGTGCTATTTTAGCCTCTAAACTGTGACGTGCTATTTCCATGCTTTCTTCTGTGGTAAGCTTTATTTGTTGTTCTGGTTCTATAAGTGGTTCTGCCACAGATTGTTGTTCACCACGATTAGTCAAAAGCGCGCCTAGCACACCACCAATGACTCCACCAACAATCGAACCGATAACAAAGCCATTACCAAAACCATCCCTCTGACTCATCTGCTTATTACCTCATTATCTCTTGTGTAGTAGGACTATTCCTCTAGGATAACTTGAAAATCTAAGTCCCAAAAGCGCGATCGCCAGCATCTCCCAAACCTGGAACGATGTAACCTTTACTGTTCAGACCTTCATCTATAATAGCAGTATATATCTCTAGCCCAGAATACTTTTCATTAAGTTGTCGCAAAGCTGGAGGTGCAACAACCACAGAGACAATTCTCACTGCATCAGATTCTATTCCACGACTGGTTATCTCTTCCATTGCCATCATGATTGAACCACCTGTTGCTAGCATCGGTTCAAGGATTAATACTTTAGTTTCGGGATTAAATTGGTGTGGTAACTTGTTTAAATAGCAATTAGTCTCTAAGGTAGATTCGTTACGAACTAATCCCAGATGATAAATAGAAGCCACGGGTAAAATATTTTGCGCTCCATCTAAGAGGGCTAAACCTGCTCTGAGAATCGGTATTACCGCCATAGGAATTTCTGGATTGACAAAAACTGCGTCGCATACTGCTAAAGGGGTTTGCACCTGAGTTTCCATAGTAGGAAGCCAATTTCTAGTAGCTTCATAAGCCAACCAACGCCCTAGCTCTGTCATGGCACTTTTAAACAAAACCGAAGGAGTATTAACATCGCGAGCTACAGCTAGCCAATGCTTGATTAGAGGATGCTCAGGAACATAAACACGAAGTGGTAATGCCATTGATTGCGAGTGGTTAAGGGTCAACTGTTCATTGTTAATTGTTACTTGTTGATTGTCAACGATGACTAATTGGTGGTTATATTTAGGATTGCTACACTTCGGTTGAGAGGTTGCTCCTGGTGGGAATAGGGAACAGGCATTAGTATTCAGAGAATAGATGTATAGCAGTATTTTTTGAAATTGGTATCAGTAGCGGTCATTCATAAATTACCCCAGAGCGTGGTTAGGAAGGAGCAAAAAATTAAAATACCAGCCTTCATCAGTTAGCCGTAGGAGCGTGAGAAGTCAAATGAATTAGTTTAAAGGCTGGTATTTTAATAAAGCGCAAGTCCCTTAGTTGCTGATAATTGATAATTGATTGCTATGGAGGGGAGCAACCCTAGCTTGTTGGTAGCTTGTAATATTATATGTTCTATAAGAAATACAATTTCGATAAACAATAGACACAAAATCTTGATAAAAAATTCAATAAATAAACTGAGTATTTAGTTAAGAAAAAGCCAGAATAAAACATAGATATCTCTAGTAAAGTCGCTTCAATTTCTGGTTATTGAGCCAATATGCCCCAAAACCCAAAGACTCTATGAGAGAATCTTATACTTGAGTCTGCGAAAAGGGGATGTCTGACACTGAAGGCTGACTACTAATAGTACAACAAGAAACTCCAATAACGATTAAATCGTCCCTGAATTGAGTGAGGTTTGGCAAATTCGAGCTTTACCAATCAGGTTCGATTGTTTCATGTTCATTTACTACCCAAGTTCAATACTTTTTATGAATACTGACAATTTTGTTAATAACAATAGCTTCAATCTTGATAATCTGTTAATTTTTGGGACTTCTGAACCAGACTTATTGATCGGTACAGCCAACAGTCAATTAATTATCGGTAATGAAGGTAATGATTTCTTGATTGGCAAAGATGGTAATGATTCTTTGTTTGGAGGGGCTGGTAACGACAGTTTAACCAGTGGTCGAGGAAATAACTTGCTTCTGGGGAATAAAGGAGATGATTTCTTACAAGTTAGCTTTACTCGTCTAGGTGAAGCAGGAAACAATACTCTCAAAGGCGGTGCAGGAAACGATACTCTTAATGGTGGTGATGGTAAAGATTTACTCGTTGGGGGGAGTGGATTTGATGTCATTTTTGGTAACGAAGATAATGATTTGATTCTGGGAAAGAAAGATATCGATCTACTTTTCGGTGGTCAAGGTGATGACACTATTGAAGGTGGTAAAGGTGATGACGCTATTGAAGGTGATACTGGAAATGACTACTTGCTAGGTGGTGCTGGAGTAGATATTCTCTTTGGTGGGGAAGGGAATGATATTTTAATCGGTGGCAAAGATGCTGATATATTCCAACTTCAACCCAACACAGGTACAGATATCATTCAAGATTTTGAAGATGGTCAAGATTTGTTGCTGTTGGAATCTACATTACGATTTGGTCAAGAACTTACTTTTGAGCAACTAGGCATTAGTCAAGACAATAATCAAACTACTATTGCGATCGCTGAAACTGGAGAAATCCTGGCTTTACTTGAGGGAGTATCTGCAACCAATATTGATAGTGAAGATTTCATTTCTTTGAGTGATATGAGTAGTTCCGCTGTCACTGTAGATGAGAGTTTGATGCAAAATGCTCTAAATTATGACCGCGAGAGAGGCTTCCGGCTAGGAAGCATCTCTAATCGCGGTGTTGACTTTAATTTTACGAAGTCAAGTGGGCTTCCGCCTATCATAGGCGGAGTACCTTGGACTCGTGGGCAGACTCATTCTACAAACACTTCAGAAGCTAGCATAACTCCTGCTTCTCCTATGGAAGTTGGATCCGTCACTAGCCAAGCAGTGGAAGTCATGAATGTGAATGAGGCTCGTAACCTCTTTGGGGTTGATGGTAGTGGTATTACCATTGGGGTAATTTCCGACAGTTATGATCGCGGTCAGAATCTAATTACTACTGCGGATGATGATATCTTATCAGGAGATATTCCAGGAATAGCAAATCCTAATGGCAATAATATTCCCGTAACTATATTAGATGATACTCCTGATAACTCTGGTTTCAATCTTATTGACGAAGGGCGTGCCATGATTCAGTTGATCCATGATGTCGCACCAGGAGCAAACTTTCTGTTTCATTCAGGATTCAATGGTCCAGAAGACTTTGCAGAAGGTATTGATGAATTGGTCGCTGCGGGGGCGGATATTATTGTTGATGATATTGGTTATTTCAATGAACCCTTCTTCCAAGATGGTGTAATTGCTCAAGCAGCAGATCGGGCTTTTGCTGCTGGTGTACCTTATTTCTCTGCTGCTGGAAACTCTGGTCGTAGTTCCTATGAATCTGAATTTAGACCAGTAGAATTTAGTGATGAATGGGGTATTGCTGGATTAGAAAATTATCATTTTCATGATTTTGATCCAGGCACAGAAGTAGATGTGCAGCAAAACTTTACTCTCCAGCCTGGTGGTTCAATTTTTCTATCTTTTCAATGGGATAATCCTTTTGCTTCTGCTGGAGGATTAGGTGCGACTAGCGACTTAGATATTTTCCTTCTTGATCAAGACAACAAGATTGTGTCTGCTGGTGCAGAATCTAATATTGGCTTTGATGCTGTAGAGCTATTCAACTTTACCAACAACAGTGATACAGAAGTAGAATACAAGCTATTGATAGGTCAAGATATGGCTGCTGGTGGTGAAGCTCCCAACTTGATTAAGTATATTGACTTTAGTTCTGCTACTGTGGATGCTGAATTTAGCACTTCAAGCTCAACTATTTTTGGGCATCCTAACGCCAATGGTGCAGAAGCAGTGGGCGCATCTTTTTATCAAACTCCCAGGGAAATAGAGTCTTTTTCTTCTGCTGGTGCAACTCCCATCTTATTTGATACTAACGGCGAGCGCTTGCCTGAGCCAGAAATTCGTAATAAACCTGAAATCGTAGCAGCCGACGGTACAAATACAACTTTCTTCTTGGGTGAAGACGTTGAGGGTGATGGATTCCCCAATTTCCCTGGTACTTCTGCTGCTGCTCCCCATGCTGCTGGAGTAGCAGCTTTACTACTTGAGGCGAATCCTGAAGCTACCCCCCAACAAATTTATCAAGTATTGGAGCAAACCGCGATCGATCTTGACGATCCTTTTACTGCTGGTGAATTTGATACTGGCTTTGACTTTGGTTCTGGTTTTGGCTTGATTCAAGCGGATTTAGCCTTGGAGGCTTTACTTACTGAAACTGTACCTTTATAAAGTTAGTTCGATGAAGACCTAAATCTTGGAGGGGTCAGGGGTCAGGGGCACCGAAGGAGACTTCACAACAAAGCCGATCTGTTTTAGGTTCAATATCTATATATATTAAGTCTCCTCCCGGGGGGTCAGGGGTCAGAAATACTAAAAAATCCTTACCTTACTAATTTGTCAGCATACATACAGTAATTCTGTAGGGACGCAGTATCCAGGTCCCTACAGAACAAAATTAATCTATAAATTTTAAAACCCTGCAAAGCCAGTTGCTGCTAAGTAAACCTCATTCCAAGAAGGGGGTCTGTAGTCTTGATTCAAACCGCGATCTACATATCCTACCACTCGGGGTAATTCTTCCCCGATGATTTCTCGTTTCAGAAACATTCTTAATTGGGTTTCCCAGTCCTTGGGATAGTCTCTAATTATGGGATGTTTAATAACCAGTGATTGATATTGCCCTTGGTCAGGATCGATAATGACATCCAGGCTGAGAATGCCCAAAGAGCGAACAAAAATTCCTGTAGCAGCGATCTCAAAATCTCCATTAACTAGTCTCTGTTTGAGAACTACTACAAAATGTCCCCCTTCAGGAATGTTATATACTAACTGGCTTTTGTCTTTGACTGGTTGAACTTCAACGTTGTAGCCTTTGGTCAGTCCTTCTTCTAAAGTGATATCTTCGTATTCTTGTTCGGGATGGGGCAAATAGATCGTAAACTGATGTAGATCGAGCCAAGGATTATGTACTGTCTCATTAGTTGACTGTTTCCAAGAATTGTACTGTCGGCGCATCTCTTCACCAACATAACTCTCACTATCGCATATATTAATTAGAGCCATATTGAGAACACATTGCTCGAACCTACTGAATGCTCCTAAAACTTGCATAATAAATATTCTTCCTCTTGTGTCATACTAAATCCTGTTGCCAAAACCAACTTATAACCCGCACGCTATACATATAAAGTCTGTCTATGCAGACTAGAAATATAATAAAGTAACTATGTAAATCGGATTTGGGATTATTCCTTGTTCATTCCCGTAAAAATCCCACGCTTCACGGGGCGCAAGCCTCTCTTGGTGGACATTCCCTTGCGTCTTACGCTCCAAGCGGGCTTCCACCGCTTGCACCCCAACTCATATTGATTTAATCTTCATCTAAAGCAGGAAATTCCTCTTCAATTTCCCATAAAATACTTTTGTGGGCGATAAACCAACTGCGAGTTTGTGGAGTCAATTGATCCCAAACTAAATCAGGAGAAACATGAGGTGATTCGTACTGATATTTTTTACCTAGCGATCGCAAATTTTCAGCAACCTTTCTAGGAATACCAAAATCTAGCCAGTCAACCTCGACGATTTTACCTGATACACCACCACTGGGGTCGTAAATTAGTTGGGCTACTCGAATTAAATCAGCAAAATGGGTGGGTCTTAGTCCAGTTACCTGCTGAATTTCTCGAACGCGCTGTTGCTGTTCTTTGAGGTTCATAATTTGTCCTTTCACAATCAACAATCAAATGACTACTAACCAGGCTCTCGGGCGCGGGTTTCCTTACTGGGATACCACTAATTAACAGCCGTATAATTTTTCACTCGCTTGTCTGCTCCAACGCCTAAAATCTTAGCTAACCAAGGGGGGGGAGAAGTCCTGATCGCTTTTTGTAAATCTGCTAATATTTCTCTTGCAGAGCCACCTTGTTCTACTTTCATCGGATAGATATAAGCCTGAATGACTTTGGCTGCTGCGGGTCCCCCAATGGAAACAACATATAGAACAGGACAATCTTTAATTAAATCGACTCGGAAACCATTTTTATCTTCTTGAAGATCGGCTTCTATTGCGGAGCGAGCATCAATTAATTTGATTTCCTCTGCGGATAGTTGATAAATCAAGTAGCGATGACAAGAGCCAAAGTGTCCGTCTAACTGCTCTCCAGTATTGGAAGCTACAGCAATTCTGATGGAGTTTGGCATATCTCCTTCTTGATATGGCTCAATGGGTAAGGATTCTTCACAGTAGCCAGTTTCTCCCCATAAGATTCTTACTGCTTCTTTGAAGTCTGCTATATCCTGATTATCCGCATCTTCGCCTTCCCATTCGCTATCAACTTCGTAAATGTTACCGAAGGATCTTTTTAAGTGAGTGACTGTAATGTTACTTAAGGATTCTTCAGTAAGATCGTCATCAAGATTGGTTTGCAAAGCCTCAATTAAATCCCTAACAGATACATTGGGTAATACCTTAGCTGCTAAGGCAATTCTGAGGGCTACTTCATTGGAAATTGGTTGAGTTGTCATGATTTTACTCCTGAATTTGATTTATTGTGGTTAGTCGTTAATGGTTAGTGGTTAGTGGTTAGTTGTTGGTTGTTATTTGCCATTGATTTTTACTGAAGAACCAATGACAAAAAACAGATTAGTTTTGCTAGGGGTGTAATTATGAAAAAACTGCTGAGTCTGTTATTGCTGTTGATTTTGCCTATAGTCGCTAGTTGGTTTGTACAGGAACATCGGGTTGATTCGCAAACTGAGCAAAGGGTTGATTTCAAGCAGCATTTTGAGCAATTAGGGGTTAATGGTTCTATGATCATTTATGACCTTAATGGCGATCGCTTGTATCAACACAACTCCCGTCGTAATAACACTGCTTTTCTTCCTGCTTCTACCTATAAAATTCCTAATTCTTTAATCGCTCTAGAAACTGGAGTAATTAAAGATGATATTTCTGTTCTGACGTGGGATGGTATTGAAAGAGGTATAGGTGATTCTCCTATTGAGGTATGGAATCAAGATTTAAACCTCCGTCTCGCTTTCAAGTATTCCGCCGTCTGGTTTTATCAAGTGCTGGCTCGTAGAATTGGTCATCAAAGAATGCAAGATTTTGTGAATCAAATTCAATATGGCAATCAAAACATTGGTGCAGAAGAAGATATCGATAAATTTTGGCTCTCAGGAGAATTAAGAATTACACCTCGCCAGCAAATTGACTTTCTTCGCCGTCTTTATCAAAATGACTTACCTTTTGCCCAAAGAACAATGAATCTAGTTAAAGATATTGCGATCGCTGAACAAACACCCGACTATGTACTTCGAGGGAAAACGGGATTAACACGGCAAATAGGTTGGTATGTGGGTTACTTAGAACAAAACGACAATGTTTATTTCTTTGCTACCAATTTAGATATGAATTCGGAAACCGATCCCGCACTCAGGCTAGAAGTTACCAGACTGTGTTTACAGGATTTGGGGCTACTGTAATGGAATTAAATTGGCTAGGTACAAGTTTGATAATAGTCCTTTGTCCTTTGTTGTTTATCTTTTGTATCAATGAACAACGACTAACCACGCTCCCACTAACCAATAACTAATAACCAATTACAATTGTTTTACCTCAGATACTAACTGAGACACTACATCCTGTGCGCTACCAAATAGCATGGTGGTTTTGTCTTTGTAGAACAATTCGTTATCTACTCCTGCAAATCCTGTTCTCATGCTGCGCTTAATTACAATGGCGTGTTGAGCTTTATCTACATCGAGAATTGGCATACCATAGATGGGGCTGCGATTGTCGTTACGAGCAGCAGGATTGACTACATCGTTAGCACCAATAACTAAAGCTACATCAACGCGATCGAATTCAGTATTAATATCATCCATATCATACAGGCGATCATAGGGAACGTTGGCTTCAGCTAATAGTACGTTCATATGCCCTGGCATTCTCCCTGCAACGGGGTGAATGGCATATTTAACATCGACTCCCATTTTTTCTAACTGAGAGGCTAATTCTCTAACACTGTGTTGCGCTTGAGCTACTGCCATACCGTAACCAGGAACAATTACCACAGAGCGAGCATAGCCTAACATCATTGCGCCTTCTTCACTGTCAATGGAGCGGTAGGTTTTATCGATTTCTGCACCACCTGCACCGCCAACAGCGTTGCTCTCACCACCAAATGCCCCAAATAGAACGTTGGTAAGGGGTCGATTCATGGCTTTACACATGATTTCGGTCAAAATTAACCCTGAAGCTCCAACTAACGCCCCAGCAACGATTAGCATATTGTTGCCTAAGATAAAGCCTACGGCACTGGCAGCTAAACCCGAAAAAGAGTTTAATAGGGAAACTACTACGGGCATATCAGCACCACCAATGGGCAGCACGAATAAAGCACCGAGAAGTAAAGATATTATGGTTAAAGTGAGGAAAATGTCGAGATTTTCAGGCTGGATCAACAGATAAACGCTACCAGCTAAAAAGCTAGCCAGAAGTAAGGCATTAACAGGCTGTTGTAGGGGAAAAGTAACGGGAGAACCTGTCACTAAGCCCTGAAGTTTGGCAAAGGCTAACAAACTTCCTGTCAGAGTCAAGCCACCGATTAACACGCCTAAAATAGCAATAAAAGTAGCATCTAGGGGAACAGTACCAGTACTGTTAAGTACTCGCCAAAATTCACCTACAGCAACTAAAGCGGAAGCAGCACCACCAACCCCGTTGAAGATACCCACCATTTGAGGCATATCCGTCATAGCTACTTTTTGGGCAGCGATCGCACCGATTAAAGAGCCAGCAATAATACCTACTAAAATCCACTCATAATTGAGTACGGACTGATTTAATAAAGTAGCAATAATAGCAATTAACATTCCCACTGCTGCGAGGAAATTACCTTTACGGGCTGTAGCTGGGGAACCTAATTTTTTTAACCCCAAAATGAATAGTGCAGCAGCAATTAAATAAGCTAGTTCGATTCCCGTGTTTAAATATGTAGTCATTATGCTGTTTCCTTCTTCTTAAACATTTGCAGCATTCTGTCTGTTACTAAAAAACCGCCAACGACGTTAACGGTAGCTAGCACCACGGCAATTAAGCCTAAGATGGTGGTGATGTTCCATTCCCTTACTCCAGCAATCAGTAACGCACCTACCACAGCAATGCCAGAAATAGCATTAGCACCAGACATTAAGGGGGTGTGCAAAGTCGGGGGAACTTTATTGATTACCTCAAATCCTACAAATGAGGCGAGAACAAAAACAACTAAGCCTGTAAGTAATCCTGCTTCCATAAAATTAACTCCTATTTTTTTTGTTCGTAGTTAGTAGGAACTTAAAAACCACTAACCATTACCCAGTAACTACTAACAACGCTTGTTTTACCCGTTCATTGCGAATTTCTCCACCATGGGTAACGCAAGCACTACTGGTAATGTCATCTTCAAAATCAAGCTTTAGTTCCCCATCTTTAGCTAAATATTTCACCAGATTCAACAGATTTTTGGCATACATCTGGCTGGTATTGACAGGGACAGTACTAGGCAAATTCGTCGGACTAATAATAGTTACACCATGAGAGGTAACGTCTTTACCAGCTTCGCTACAAGCACAGTTACCCCCACTTTCTGCTGCTAGATCCACAATTACCGAGCCTTGTTTCATTTCTGCTACTGTCTCTTCGGTAATTAATAAAGGTGCTGGTTTCCCTGGTACTTGAGCAGTGGTAATAACCACATCAGCTTTTTTAACATATTCGCTCAAACCTTGACGGATAAGCTCTTGGGTATCGCTCCCAACCTGTTTAGCATAACCACCTTCTGCGGTAGTATCTTCTTCCAGATTAATTTCAATAAATTTCGCCCCAACACTTTGTACTTCTTCTTTAACTGTCGGACGAATATCAAAAGCTTCTACTACTGCACCCAATCTACGGGCTGTGGCGATCGCTTGTAATCCTGCTACCCCTGCACCTAAAACTAACACTTTAGCTGGTGGGATCGTTCCTGCTGCGGTGGTCATCATCGGGAAAATTCGCGGTAAACAAGCTGCTGCTAGCAACACCGATTTATAACCTGCAATGTTAGCTTGAGAAGACAACGCATCCATGCTTTGAGCGCGGGTACTGCGGGGAATTAGCTCCATACTAAAAGCTGTCACCTGTCGCTGTGCTAGCTGTTGAGTGACTGTGGGATCCCCCAAAGGATTGAGAAAACTAATTAGGGTTGCTCCTGGTTTGAGCCAGTCAATTTCTGAGCTACCATCTCGCTTACCAGGAGGATTAACTTTGAGTACAATATCTGCTTCTCCCCATAGTAAAGCAGGATCAGAAATTATATTAGCTCCTGCTGTTTTGTAGGCAGCATCGTCATAACCTGCACCTAGACCAGCACCCGCTTCTACGCAAACTTCAAAGCCTTGTTTAACCAGACGGGATACAGTATCAGGAACTTGGGCTACACGAAGCTCTCCTAGCTCGTTTTCTTTGGCAACGGCTATTTTCATTTAATTTAATTCTCCTAATTTAGTTATTACTTATTTGTATTAGTCATTTATTGGTCATTAAATTATTGGTTATTGTCTTTTGGTCAGTAACGAAGGACAAACAACGAATGACATACAACGAATGACATACAACAAAAGACAGAAGATTATTTATGTACTGTTGGTATAGCTTAAGAAACTTATAGCAGCTAATTATTTAAAACCAATAATTTTGGACTCAGATTAGATTGGTTAAGGTGGTACTTACAGGGTCTAAAGCCAGGTACAATAGATTGAGTAAATTTTTCTTGGGGTATGGTTACAAGTATTTTTTACCAGAAGTACGGGTATTTTGAGTACTAGTATAGTAGAAAGCAAAAATAGGCTCAAGTCTCTGGTGGCAAGAGTTTTAATCAATCATTTTGATAAATTTTTAGGACGATGGTTTTGTACTCACTCAAATGAATACACCTATATCCTTACCCTAAGACAAAAAATTCTGAACTCAACTAGCTAGGCTAGGGATTTTTAAACCATCTACAAAAAAATAAATTTAATGCCAATGACTAAATCCACTACAAGGTTATCCCTCGCGATCTTGGAAATAATTGTCGCTCTGTTTTTGGGAATAGCGATCGCCCATCTGGGTTTAGGAGGTATAGCCTGGATTTTTGGGGGTATGGGTGCAGGAGCAATAATTGTCAGAAGTTACCAAAATATCGCCAAAAAAACCCTGAAACAGTCTAAAATTGGCAGGAAAATCGGACAGGGGATGGTTGGTTTATCTATTGGATTTGCGATCGCCGATAGTAATTTACTGGCTGCTTCTTCTCGGTTGCCACTATTTATCTTTCTCACTGTATTTATGCTACTTTGTGGCAGTGGTATCGGTTATTTTTACTCTCGCATCAGTCGCACTAACTTGCTTAATGCTATGTTAGCCACATTGCCTGGGGGAGTAGCAACCATGTCTAGTATTGCTGCGGAATACAATCGCAATGTTTCCCTAGTAGCAATGGTGCAGACAATTCGTATTACTAGCGTAATTTTGATTATTCCTCTGATAGCTGGAACATCTGGGGATGCTGCTAAGAAAACTGCCTTTTCTTTCGGAGATTATGTAATAAATAGCGATCCTGTTCATTTATTGCTATTGATCCTGGCAATTATTTCTGCATGGTTGGGGGTAAATGTAGCAAGTAAATTACGCATTCCAGCAGCTTCTTTTTTTGGGACTCTGATTGTAGGAATATTGTTTAATTATGCGATCGCTTATCTGCCTTGGTTCGCCAATTTTGATTTTACTCTGCCTAAAGCTATTAGTTTAATCGGTCAAATATTATTAGGAATTACAGTGGGTGAAGCTTGGAGCAATCGCGTAAGTATAACAGGAAAAAATATTACTTATGCTTTTATTTCTGTAGCCATGACCATTGCTAGCGGATTTATTGCTGCGACTATTGCTGGAGTATTCACCTCTTGGGATTGGCTTACCTGTATGCTAGTAACAGCACCAGGAGGTTCGACAGAAATGATTTTGGTAGCCCTGACATTAGACCGTAACCCAGAAATTGTTACTGTTGCTCACTCCGTCCGCCTCATGGCTCTTAATTTATCTTTACCACTGTGGATATTTTTATTCCGATATTGGGAAAAGCGAACAAATGTTTCTCCTGAAAGATAATATCAGATGATTAAGTAATTCTAAATATTGAATATAAACTCGTCAATTAGTAGCAGAGATTACTAAAAAGATAGATAGCAAAGAGTTAACTTGTCTTTAAATACCAATCAACCTCATTAGTAAGTAATATTTAGGGCGATCGCACTTTTTCAAATTGATCATCAGGTCGCAAAATTAACCAACCAGGGCGATCGCTATTTCTAGAAAACTCAAATTTACTTGGGATTAAAGACGCAAACAATAAGGATTCACAATCAAGGATAAAGGATGAGGTATAGCTTCCTAATCCTTGGATGAGTTCCTATTCTAAACTCTTTTCCCTGGTCAAAGTTATGCCGTGGAAGGGATGCGACCTCGTCAATAACTTTAAGCATTTATCCACAACCTGAATAATAATTGAGGAGAAAATAGATGCCATTTGTCACTATTCAAATTGCTAAAGGTCACTCTGTGGAACAAAAACGCCAACTTGCTCAAGCAGTGACCGATACTCTAGTTTCTAGTTTAGGAACAAAACCCGAATGGGTAACGATTCATATTGACGAATTCGAGCGGGAAAATTGGGCAGTAGGTGGTAAATTACACATCGATAAACACTCTGGCAGACATAGAGAAAAAGTGACCACTTAAATAATTGAGCGATTCAAAAGCAGATTTTGAGGGTTGAATGTGAAGTTTACTCATATTATTGAACCCCCCAACTGCTTTTGCTGCAAGATTCTCCCTAAAATAGGGAGCTTTTGTTAAAAAAGGAGAATTAGAACAATGGAATTGACATCAACAGATGCGGAACAATTGGCATTAGATTTTTTTCTCGAAGACTGGGAAATTCCTGAAGACGACCGTGATTTTTTTGTTGCCCTCGATGCTCGTAGTGTAGATGATCGCTGGTATGTAGTGGAAATTGGTGTAGAGGGCTTACCCGATAAGTGGGTGATTCAAGTTTACGATGAAACCAAAGATTGCGACCCCTGTTTTACCTTTGTCTCGCCGATTAAAGCCTCAGAAAGCGAAACAGGATTAGAAGAAATGCCAGAAAGTATTGCGGAAATATTGCGCTCAGAACGTGAGAGTAAAAAAGTGTTTGTTAGTAGTTAGTGGTTGGCTGTTATACAAATAAGAATTAAAAAAAATGATCGATTCGGTAGAAGCAGAAAAATTAGCCTTTGAATTTTTGACCCATGAATGGAATGTACCACTAGAAGACCGAGATTGGTTTACTATAATTTCCTCTCGTACTTTGGGTGAAGACGGCTATGATATAGAAATTGGCATTGATGGTTTTCCTGATCGCTGGATTGTAGAAGTGTACGATACAGGAAAATGCGAGCCTTATTATGAATTTAGCTCCCCCATCAGAGATTCTGAAAGCAACAGCGATCTAGAAGACTTACCCGAGTGGATCGCACAAGTATTAATAGCAGAAAGGAAGCATAGATAGTTGTACGTTAGTTTTGCAGATAAAAACGTACTATCTCCTGTCAAGGAATTATATTATTTCTATTGATGGCAACGATAAAATATATTTATTCATTTCCTAAATTATGAGAAACTTTGAAGAGGAAAAATGTAAGAGTTAGTTACTCGTTAGTCGTTAGTTATGAGTCACTGGTTTTTAGACCAAGGGCAAACAACGAATGACGAAGGACGAAAAGCAAAGATGATAATGAAAACAGCAGATTGGTTGGTCAAAGAAGATGGTGTTTGCTTACTGTGTAAATCTGTGCGGGAATGGGATTTATTAGCCGAAGAATATCGACTGTATCGGTTCTTGACGGAAGTAGAAGATATTATGAGATTAACTGCTACCGAACAAAGAGATGAAGAAAGTGCTTTATCTGCACTACGGATGTTGGTTAGAAAACTCATTCTTAACTGTTATACTGTCAAAACTCGTCTGCCCGAACCCAATCACAAGACTGGAGTTTCTGTGGTCACACTCTACGATGAATTGGGATTTCCCATGACTATCCAGACAGAAATGAATTTACCAGGGACAACTTTACCCATCCACAATCATGGCACTTACGGCATAGTGATGGTATTACAGGGCAAACAGAAAAATACTTTTTGGAAGCGCAATCCTACTGACGAATTTCCCGACAGAATCGAGCGCGTTGGTGAAAGAATTATTGAGCCAGGAGATATTATTAGCTTTACTAGCGAGGCAATTCATAGCATAGAATCAGTGGGAGACGAACCAACCATAACCTTTAATTTCTACGGGGAAACTTATGGCAGCAAAAGATTTCGGTTCGATTTCAATAAGCAGACTGCCAAGCATTTTTAGTGGTTAGTGGTTAGTAGGGGCGATTCATTAATCGCCCCTAGAGTTATTAGTCATGTCGAAAATTCATCAAAATTACATAGATCGACAATCAACCAGCAATCCCTTTTTTGATCTTAATTACGAACTAGCTTTAGAGTCGTTAGACAATGACTTTTTTGATCCCGTGCAACCCGCTAACTTCTCTGGGCTTACCCTGCGCTTTCGTAATGATAATCTGCTGCCTATTATTGGTTTAGAGTCAGAGAAAGTTACTGATGAGCATTTCCTTGATTTTGGTGGTAGTTTTCAGGGACGACAATCCTGTTTAGCATTGCGCTATCATGGTCATCAATTTGGTCAATACAATCCTTACTTAGGGGATGGAAGGGGGTTTCTCTACGGTCAAGTGCGAGGAATTGACGGGAAACTATACGATTTTGGCACAAAAGGCTCGGGACAAACTCCCCATTCCCATTCTAAGGACGGTCGCTTGAGTCTTAAGGGTGGGGTGCGGGAAGTCCTAGCTGCTGAGGCATTACATTATTCCGGAGTTAAGACATCTCGCTGTTTGAGTTTAATTGAAACTGAATCCTTTACTAGAGACGGTGAGACTGAGAGAGGAGCAGTTATGGTGCGTTTTAGTCACTCTCATCTGCGCTTTGGTACTTTTGAACGCTTAGATTACTATGATCGCCCCGATCTAATTCAGCAGCTATTAGACCATGTAATTCAATACTATTATCCTCATTTGTGGCAGCAACAAGACTGCTACATCCGCTTTTATGGGGAATTGGTAGAGCGGGTCGCTCAATTGGTAGGACAATGGATGGCAGTGGGTTTTTGTCATGGTGTTCTCAACACTGACAATATGTCCATTACTGGGGAGAGTTTTGACTATGGACCTTATGCTTTTATCGATACTTACAATCCTTATTTTACTGCTGCTGCTTTTGATCGCCAGGGAAGATATAGTTATCGCAACCAACCGAGTGTCGGTCGTTGGAATCTAGAAATGTTGCAGCGTCCTTTATCCGCAGTAATTCCTGTTTCAGAAATGGAGTCTGCTTTAGCAAGTTTTTCCGAACTTTATACCCAATATTATCATCAGCAAATGCTGCACAAATTGGGATTTGATCACTTATCTTTTCTAGAAACTGAAGAATTAATCGATTTAACCCTACAATTGTTGTTTTTAACTAAAATAAGCTATCATAAGTTTTTTAGCTCACTCAGACAAGGATTTTCTTCACCATGGCGCGAGGATGCTAACTATATTTTGCAAGATTTAGAACATTTGGTATCTGGAGATGAAGTAGCTATTTTAAAACGTTGGTGTTGGCTTTATCATCAACTATTGTTAGAGCGATCGCCAGAAGCTCTTAACCAAATCGCTCAACGTCTGCAACAAACAAATCCAGTAGTTACCTTGCTTAAATCCGAAATCGAGACTATTTGGCAAGCAATTAGCGAACATGATAATTGGCAACCGTTTATCGATTTTCTTAAACTGGTTCGAGTTTAACAGTAACAAAGAGTACTGTTTTGTCTAAATTACTAAAACTAAAATGATGAAAAATCAGTCCCTAAATCTATGAAAATCGAATCTATCAAGCAAGAGTTGATTGAAGGTACTGAAATAATTTTAACCAGAGTAACCCTCAATCAAGTAAACAATTCTTGTATCCTATCAAGACTGATGATTGATACTTTAGGAAAACCAGGAATTGATAACGATCTTCAGTTACTTGGCTCTGGAAGTCAATGGGAAGTGGTTTGGACTGAACCAAAACTAACTATCGAGCAAACTAGGGAAATAATTAGTCAAGCGCTCGCCCCATCTGTGTAAAAGCCATAGAGAATTTAAGTTTTTAAGGAAAACAAAGATGAATAGTCCAATAACAGATTTGGAAAACTCTGCTGAAAAAAATACTCAATCATCTTTTAAACTAATAGATCAAGATCATCCAGAACTTTATTGGATTTTGTCAACATCACCTCAATCGAAAGAGCGTTTTTACTTTGAATACAATTTTAATGATCTGATCAAAGGATGGTTTTCAGTTATTCCTAAGTATTTGTTAAAACGCCAGCAAGTTCACTACGCCCCTTTATACTACACTCGCCCCGAAGCAGAAACGAGAAAGATTGATAGTAATTTTGCTGTTGTGGAAATAATCTGGGAAGAAATTGATGGATAAAACTGAAAATAAGAACAAATATTCTCAAAGCGCGATCTCACGCGGAGCGAGGCACTTCCCGATGGCTTGTTGATAATCTACTGATTATCACGCATTAGCTGGATAGATGAATAATAAATTGTAGTAGCGCATCCAGTTGAATTTGTTGGGTACTGCGAGCGTCTCGCTCGCAATCAATTTTAGCCCCCCCTAACTTTTTTCTTTTTGCTCCTCATTCCCCACCCCCCTCATTCTCCCCGAAGCGGGCAGGGCTGCTTCATTCTCAGAAAAACAGTAAATGACCCTGGCAATCGCTTTTATTGTGTCCGACAGGTTGTGATTTTATTAGTTCTTATAAGTAGGCTAATGAAGGATAATATTTTTAACTGTTCAAAATGACCTCAGCAATTAATCTGAAAAACAAGACAATTCTAATCAATGAACCTGTACCGCAAAAAGGTATTACTTGTTCTAATCGAGAGAGGATTTTACGCCTTGCCCAATATTTAGAGGATACCCGAAGCATTGAATCTTCTTGGGGGACTTTTGTAATAATCGGAAAATATCAAGGAAAAGAACTATTTCTGGCATTAGCCCCGATTGGAACTGGTTCTGGTTTAGTCTTTACCGAATTATATTATCAAGGCGCAAATTCTATTATTCGTTTTGGTTCTGATGATATCCCCAGTCCCAGCCCAGAAGAAGGAAGGCTATTTAAGATTATTGATGAAGCTGATAATCTATATGGTTATGCTAAAGCAATTGGGGTCGAACCGAGGAGATGGGGACAATCAATTCCAGCTTCTGACACATTAGTGCAGGCATTAAAGATGCAAGCTTCGTATCAGAATCTTAATTATGAAATGCGAGTTTGTCATCATCTTGAGTCTTACCATGCTTTACGAAATCCAGAAGTATTTCCCAACCAGTATCGCTATCGAATAGAAGCGGATTATGCAATGGTAAAACGTCAGGATAAAAAGGAAAGTATGGATATGGAAACAGCTATCTTGTTTGAAACGGCTCGTCTTTTTAAGCAACATGCTGCTAGTGTTTTGCAAACGGTAGATAAAGAAAAAGCCTCTGACCCATACTCCCAAAAAGCAACTCTCAAGCAGATTTATGGTGTAGAAAAACAGTTTTTTCAGGTGATTGTTGCTGCTCTTAATGACTCGGTAGTGTCACAAAGATGTGGAAATAGCTAAATTTTTCTTCCAAACTCATATTTATTGATGTATAGCCCAATATAGCTTGATACAATCTTTTGTTACACTACCCTCCTCATACCTCATCCTTCATCCTTTACTCTTCATCCCTTAATAATTCCAGCACTCGATACTGAATACCTGTTTCAAAAATCCTCACGCCACCACCTTCCGCTACAGTTTGTCTTAAAGCTTCTGGATTAGTTACAGTAACTCCTGCTAAATAATCTATCCCCATATCAGCTAAATCGGGCAACCAAGGAACAGTAGGACCCATTAAGACTAATTTGGCATTTTGCGCCAACTCCACCAAACGAGGAAAGGTTTTATTGGGAATGGAAGTAGCAGTAAGAAACACCCAATCAGCTTCAGGTAAGACATATTCTGAAGCAGGGTCGGGCAAATCTTGGTCACTGGGTTGACGTTCAATTACTGTCATGGATACTTCTTGTTCGTAGCGAGATAACCCAGGATAACGACCAATTACCGCCACTTTTTTACCTTGAATAAGTGGCATAAAATGTTCAAAAACAGCCAAATTAGCCGAGCCTTGCAGAGATATAGGCTGTGCTTTGGCTGGTAAAGGAGAAGCAGAATTAATTGCAGCATTGATAACTGCCATGCCGATTGTAGCTTGATAACTATCCCAAGAACGAAGCCAAGGTGCTAAAGATGCAATGGGTTGATTAACTAAAGTTCCTGACCAAGGTAAAGTACGGTTAGGAATAGCTGGACTCATACATAAACCAATACCTTCGGCTTTACATAAAGTCCAGGTTAAGCCAATGATAATTTCTCTAATGGGAGTTGTTGTTTGACTAGAATCCAATAAAAGATCGTAAATTTCTTTAGGATTAATCATTTTATATTTCAAAACAGCAATTAAACCTGATAGTCTGTTGATATTTACTTATAGCTCATCCCTTTTTTGAGTTTCATGAAATTATTTAAAAGAAGTATCTTAACAGCTTTATTGACATCATTTGTTGTATCTTCCCAGGCTCAAGCAGCCACTCTGACTTCAAGGGAACAAGTGAATCGAGTTGTGGAATGGTTTACAGGCTTATTTGATAACACAGAACAAGTAAGTACAGAGCCAGATGTTCCCTTCTTAACTATGGAAAATTGTGTCGCTTCACCTTTTGGGGATATTGTCAGTACAGACTCTCAATATGTACATTTAGAGCAGTATATTGGCGGTACTAGTTTGTTAAGAACCAGTGGCTATGAATTTAGCCCTCTTACTTCAGGAGTAAGCCTGAAAGTATATAGTTACGCAGAGCGAGATGCTGCTGTAGGCACTTGTAATGATCCTAATCCTAGTATCAACTTAAGTAACCTAGTTTCCCCGAGTTGTGACCTGACTTTAATATACGAACCAGAGAGTTTTTTCGGGACAAATTCCCCTACAGGCTGTCCTTCTGGATTTCCTCTTCCTGGTAGTACTGTAGTTTCTACTGTAGAAATCACTGCTGATGGGGTGGATGCTTTAGATCGATTTTTCGCGGATGGCTTACCTCCTATTGGTACAGAGATTGAGTTTCGACGAATAGCCACTACTAATGAACCAAGAAGTGCGATCGCTTTAATTAGTTTGGCTATCATAGGATTAGCCAAAAGTCGTCGCCGTTAAGTAAGGTAAATTTCTCTGAGATTAATCATTTTATATATATTTCCTGATACCTCATCCCTAATTAATTAACGATTAAGAATAACCGTTCACTGAAATAATTACCATAAAAGAAACAAATCAGATAAACAAAGCCATGAATGTCGATCGCGATTATCTTGTAGCAGAGGGAATATATGATGTTTTGATTGTGGGTGCGGGACCTGTAGGGTTAGCAACAGCGATCGCACTTTATCAAAGAGGTATTAAAAATATACTAGTAATCGATCAAACTCGTAGCTTTCGACAAGTGGGGCAAATAGTCGATATTTTGCCCAATGGCTTAAAAGCAATTAAATATATAGATGAGCGAGCTTACCAACAGATTAAAGAAACAGGGTTAAAGTTAGTTCAAGCTCTGAATCCCAAGAATTCTGATGACAACAATAGTCAAGTCACAGAGGAAAAATCACCTCCAAAAAGATTCTGGAATTGGAAAAACTTGCAAGGAAAAATTATTCACTCAACTCCATTAGATTTTGCAACTTGGTTGAGTCTTTATGGTGAAGGACGAGTGTCAATTTCTTGGTACGATCTACAAACTACTCTAAGGAATATATTACCTTCAGAAATAGTCCAAGCTAATCATCGCTGTATTGATGCTGTAAACCATAACGGATATGTAGAAATAGCTTGTATTTGCGATCGAGCTGAAACGACAAATCCTTTTGCCCATTGGACTATACCAAAATCTGAATCCATTAAGTCTCAAGATGAATTAGGGACTCAAGAGTCGGCAATCAAAAAGTTTAGAGCCAAGTTAGTTGTGGCAGCAGATGGTATTAATTCCACAATAAGGCAGGTGCTTTATGCTAATTCGGATTTAAGTCAATGGGCGAAACCGAGCTATTGTGGTTTTGCTGCTATTGGTTGTTTCCAAATTGATAATGTACCAGATGAGATTGTGCAACAATTAGAGGCTAAGTATTTTCAAGGCGATCCTGTCATGACGTTGCTGGAGGATTCTGACGTTGTTGAGAAACCTAGAATTATATTAATAAATAAGCAAGATAATACTTTAGGCTATCTGCTTCATACTCCTCTAAGCTTAGATTCACTACAGAATAAATCCTCAGCAGAGATTATTAGTTTAGGGGTGAATATTTTAGAAAAAGCTGATTTTCCCCCCAGTGTTATTAAGTTGGTTGCTTTATCAACTCCTGAAGGACTATTTCATCGCCCTTATTATATTCATCCGACTAACATTCCTGTTGATTCTCAACCTATCTGGAGTAATGGGCGATTAGTTTTAGTGGGAGATGCTGCTCATGGTATGCCCCCTTTTGCTGCCCAAGGTGCTAATCAAGGTTTTGAAGATGCAGCTTTGATTTCAACCTTAATTGCTAATCTTGTTAATAATAATGCTTTGGATGATGAAAAAGCGATCTCTTTAGCATTTACAAAGTATGAGACAATTCGCCGTCCTTTTATGGGCAAAATTCAATCCGCTACGATGAAAAATCATAGTTGGTCAGAAGAAGAATGGGAAAATTATGTTGATATGGTTTATCGTCGTGATTTACAACAATTGATCGCAAAGCTTTAATCACCGTTCACTTCCTACCATAAGTTAACTGTAAGTGTGCAATAGCTGGGGGCTTCCCCCCTATGCCAGTCATTAGGCAACCGCATTTTAGTAAAATTTAAGCCTGTTTATAATAAACTTACAATTAACAATTATGACTATGCAAGTCACTACTAAAACTTACTATTCTCCAGAAGAATACTTAGAACTAGAAACCAAGGCTGAGTACAGAAGCGAATATCATGATGGTCAAATAACACCAATGGCAGGTGGTAAACCCAATCACAATAAAATCTCATTAAATTTAAGTAGCGCGTTGAATTTTGCTTTTAGAGGCACATCTTATGATGTTTTTATGAGTGATTTGCGCTTATGGATACCTAATTGTCGTCTATATACTTATCCTGATGTGATGGTAGTTGATACTCCTTTAGTATTCGCTGAGAATCGCCAAGATACCATTGTTAATCCTTTAATGATTGCTGAAATTTTATCTGACTCTACAGAGAAATATGACCGAGGTGATAAGTTTAGGATGTATCGCACTATTCCTAGTTTTAAGGAATATCTTTTGATTAGTCAGAAAGCAATGCAGGTAGAAAAATTTAGCAAAAATGACTCTAATCAATGGGTATTGTCAGAATATGCAGGGAAATCCGCTACAATTACCTTCGATTCTTTTGAGTTTGAAATTAGTCTAGACGATCTTTATGAGCGCGTCGAGTTAAGTAGCTAGGCAACGTTATTTATACATTTTTCACCACCCTCGAACCCTATTCCCACTTTCCAAGGATGAAGGATGAAGGATGAAGGATGAGGAAGGGTAAATACCTATTACTTATTCTCATGATGCTTGGCTAATATAAACATCTGTGCGATAAACTAAGGAAACTTTACCTCGATGATCAGCCCATTTTTGAGACAATTCTCGTAAATCCCTAATTAATTGTTGGTGTTTTGTTCCCGAAAGAGGAATAAAACTTTGACTTTCTACTAAACCGATTAACTCTGTGAAGTCTCGTTGCTGTGGATTTGAAAATTCAAAATGATCAAAAGATTGAAAATAGCAATTTTCTGGCGGGATTCCTAGTTTGGATTCCCAGTTTTGATGTTGCTCAGTTGAGTCCCTAGCCAAGGATACTAACTCGTTCAATGCTTGGGTAAAGCCATCTGTTTTATCCCACATATTCCAAATTAAAGCAAGTCTTCCTAAAGGTTTTAAGATACGGTGAAACTCTTGCAATGTTGGTAAGGGTTCAAACCAGTGAAAAGCTTGAAAACAGGTTACTAAATCCACTGAAGCCTGTTCCAGATTAGTGGTTTCTGCTGTAGCTGCTTTAAACTCTACTAATGGATGATATTCAGCCCTTTGTCTCATCGCTTCATTTGGTTCAATAGCAATCACCTTAACTCCACAATCTCCTAGTAGCCTAGAAGCAATACCAGTACCCGCACCAATATCTGCTGCTACTAGCCCAGATGGACTAGCCAATCCCTTTAGGATAGCAGCGAGCGCATTTTGAGGATAACTTGGTCTGTATCGAGCATATTCTAAGGCGCGATCTGTAAAAATATATGTAGAATCCATTTTTTATTTTTATCTACATTCTAGATTTTTGCTGTTTGCTCGATCTTAATTGCTGTAACTATTTCCATCTGCATCCAAATCACTCCAGCCACATTTTACTGATTCGTATTAGTATTAACTGATATCTTTTTTTAGAGCAAAATCACCAACTTTATCTGTCACTAAGTTATGCTTTCTCAATGGGATTCTTTTTTAAAAAACTTGGGTGAATGGCAAGGCTCTTTTACTCGTTTATCTCCTCAAGGAGAATTAATAGAAGATACTCCGACTGTAGTTACTCTCGAAGGGAGAGAAAACAATCAAGCAGTTCATCAAGTAGTGCGTTATCTTCCTCCTGATAAGCCTTCTCGCGATGTTGTTGTTGACTATAGCAAAACTTCTTTAAATCGCTCGATTTTATTCTTTGAAGATGGTGCGTTTGCTCAAGGTAGTATGCAGTTTGCTCCCTATAGTAATTTTGGCGGGGAGTTTGGCTTAATAAAGAGCGATCGCCGTTTACGCATGGTGATATTATATAATGGGTCGAGTCAATTAGAGCGTGTAGTTTTAATTCGAGAAAAATTACCATCAAGTAATACTCCCGAAAGATCAGCTTTAACAGTGAATAGTTTATTAGGAGAGTGGCAAGGGAATGGTGTTACTATATATCCTGACTTTCGCACTCCTGATATTTTTAATAGTCATCTCAAAATTACCCAACCAAGTAATAACTATCTAGATCAAAGTCTATCTTTTGGAACTCGTACAATCACATCTCAAGCAAGAATTGACGGCTCAAGACTTTTATTTGAAGATAGTCCTTTAAAAATACAAATACTACTGTTACCTGATGGCGCATCTTGTAATTGTCCATTGGAAGCCAAACTAGGTCATAAGTTTGTTTTAGAAATAGGTTGGCTGTTAGCTCCCAATAAGCGGAAAAGAATTATGCGTAATTACGATGAAAAAGGGACTTGGACTAGTTGTACTTTAGTTACAGAAACTAAATTGAACTAGACAGGGATTAGTGGTTCTTTACGAACTGTTACGCCTAATTTGCTTAAAGCAGAAATAGCAGCATAATCATCTTTAACCCAGTACTGTTTTCCCAGACGAATAAACTGGCGTTTTGCACCATGATTAATAATCATAAATATGGGAATGCCTTGATTTCCTTCCCCAGAATTTTCCAGTAAAATATTTTTAATATTTTGTTGATTTGCAGTTTGTCTTGCTTGTTCAAAACTCATTTCTACCAGAATCATTCTTACTTCTTCTACTGGTTGGGCATCTTCTACAATAAATTGATATTTATCATTTCTTTGTTGTACTTTTCCCCAAATAATTAGGCGAGCATTTTCTTGTAAAACTGATGCAATTTTTTCGTAAGTACGAGGAAACACTGTTCCTTCTACATCTCCAGTGGTAATATCTTCCATCTCCAAAAATGCCATAGGGTCGCCTTTTTGGGTAATAATTTTTTTAACTGCTGTTAACATTACTAGCGCGCTAACAGGCTTTCTCGCTTTTTGTTCTGCTAATTGATTAAGATTAATGGGAGATAAAATTTGTGCTGCTTGGCTAGCTGCTTTGAGGGGATGATCGCTAACATAAAAACCAAGATATTCTTTTTCTAGTTTCAGTTTTTCTTGTAAGGGGAAATCTTCTACTTTAGGGGTACTTGGTGCTTGTTCAAAACTATCACTATCATCAGTATTATTATCTCCCATTAAGTCAAATAAATTCATTTGACCTGTCTCTTTCTCTTTACTCTTTTTCTGCGCCCAAGGAATCAGTACCTCAACATCATTAATAAGCTGTCGGCGATTCTTTTCAATTTTATCAAAAGCACCACAATAAATCAGAGTTTCTAAAGCACGACTGTTAACAGTACGTAAATCAACCCGTTCACAAAAATCCGCCATTGAGGTAAATTCACCTTTTTCTCTAGCTTTTAAAATACTTTCAATAGCAGCTTGTCCTAAATTTTTAACCGCAGATAAACCAAATAGTATGTTATTTTCTTGGGGGATAAAATCTTCTAGAGAACGATTAATATCGGGGGGTTCAACTTGAATACCCATTCTTTGACAATTTTCCCGATACTTTTCGATTTTATCTTGATTCCCACTGCTAGCACTAAGTAAAGCCGTCATATATTCTGTGGGATAGTTGGCTTTGAGATAAGCAGTTTGATAAGTAACGTAGGCGTAAGCGGTAGAATGGGATTTGTTAAAACAGTTGGAAGCTATTGCACCATTAGCTAAAAGAAAGTTGTGATCTTCAACAACACCAATGTCATAGACTGGCTGTTTTCCTAATGATTTGCGACTAATAATCTTAACCATAATTTATGGCAGTTTTAATAATTTGGTTTTTGTTGATTGTTGTTAGTAGTTAGTAGTTAGTAGTTAGTAGTATTGTTGATTACTGATCGCTTGTTGGTTGGTTATCATTTTTATCTAATAATTCTGTTTTAGAAATCTTTAATTTACTCCACAATTCTTTAATTTTTTCATAGGCTTCATGAGAATTTATTTTACCATTGCTTTCTAAACCACAAATATAAGACACTTGATTGGCAAATTCTTGAAGATTATAATTAAATGCTAAATTACCAGGGGTAAATTCTCCATAATACTTACTGATAGTATTTAAGAAGTCATCTTTGGGGTTTGAGGATTCTTCAGGCATAATTATCGACAAATCTTGGCTGACAAGTTTATTTTATCATTAATTTATGTTGATTCATGGAGCAAGTTACTAAATTATAATTTAACCTAAAAGATAATCATGCTCAGAAAAGTCTAATTCAAATAAAGTAGTAAGGATTTGATTAGAAAATAAAAAACCTTCTGGGTCTTTTAATCTTAATCTAGATAAATTTGGCTCGAAAATTACCCAATTAAGCTTCTGATATTGTTGTAAGCAATCTAAAATTTTAGTTGTAATTTGTCCTCCAAATTGTTGAGAGATTGCAGATAAGTTTACTCCTTCAGCAAGACGTAATCCTAACATCAAAGTTTCTAAAATGCGATCGCTTTTGCTGGTTTCTGGAACATCAATTACTGCCCCTTCTTTTACCCAATTATAATATTCTCTTCTAGTACGAGGACGAGTGTATCTTTTTTGGTTAACATAACTTGCTGCGCCCATTCCAAAGCCGTAATAAGGTTTATTTTCCCAATAAATGCGATTATGCTGACATTGATAACCTGGTTGAGCATAATTAGATATTTCGTAATGTTGATAACCGTTAATAGTTAATAATTGTTGTGTCAGATGATACATTGCTGCGGTAGTTTCATCTGTGGGTAAAGGATTTTTTCCTGGTTGATATTTTTTACCAAAAACTGTTACAGGTTCAAGAACTAAATCGTAACAAGATAAATGAGAAGGATTAATTTTTATAGCTGTTTCTAAAGATGCTTGACACTGTTCTAAAGTTTGATAAGGTAAGCCTGTAATCAAATCTAAACTAAAGTTCTTGATAGATAATTTTTTAATAATCTCGATCGCCTGAAAAATATCTTTTACTGTATGAGTTCTACCACAAATTTGTAATAGTTTTTCATCAAAAGTTTGAATTCCTAAACTTACTCTATTTACTCCACACTCAAGATATCCTTGGAGTTTTTCTGGATTGAAAGTATTAGGATCAATCTCCATTGAAATTTCTGCATCTTGAGCAATCTTAAATTTCTGTTGTAAAGTATCTATGATTTGGGCTAATTGTTTAACAGGTAACAGAGAAGGTGTACCACCCCCAAAAAATATCGTTTGCAATGGGGTGTCAGTTTCAGGTGTGGCGAGAATTTCTTGGCAGAGATAATTAATATAATCTGTTACTATATTAGAATTATCAGTTAAAGGGCGATCGCCAACAACTGAGATTGCAAAGTCACAGTAATAGCAACGACGACGACAAAAAGGAATGTGAAGATAAGCAGCAGTGGGATTCATGAGTATTACAAAACTCAAACAGGTTACAGGGTGATCGATTTTCAGCCAGATAATAAATAATGGTAGTTAAAATAGGCAGCATCTTGTGAGTAACACTTATTACTTGTTACTTCTAACTCAATTCATCACAACTGATACCATTTATCAAAAGTAACAAGATACGAAGGTAGTAGCACCTCTAGGCTACAATGCTGGCTTCAAATCTTCTGAAAGATAATATTAATTGCGAGCAAGACGCTCCCACTAGCCAATAAATTAATCTCGATGCACTAGTAGGTTGGGTTAAAATTAGCTCTTGCACCATTGTCGGTCAGCCTCAAAACCCACCTCGGAATCCAATTCCGAGGCTCACAGAATAAGTCCATTCAAATGGACTAATACCAATTTGATAAATGTTTGTTACACATAAATTGAATCCAAAGGTAGAGTGGGCAATGCCCACCCTACAATTATCTTTTGCATTTTTTCTTCCAATTGGTATAAAACCCTTATCTAGTCTTCTTTAGAAGACTTTTTCTATTAGCCAGAGATTTGAATCTCTGGTGGTTGTTGATACTGGTGCAAGATTTCAGTTAAACGATAATGCAAGCCAACAATTGCTTGTAGGTGTTGCGTTTAGTTCCTCTACCCAACCTACATTTTAATATTTATCACTCGCGAAGCGACGACCGAATATCTCACCAATCCCTATTCCCTATTTTCGATCTCAACTATCGCGACTTTATCCCGCGCTAACTACTTACTGGGCTTTGAGAAGCATAACTCGTAATCCATTAAGTTGAATCTTCCAGGGGAGGGGACGATCTTTTAATTCCTCCCATTTGTCTTTAACAACTTCCGCTTGCAGATGATAATCTTCAGGATCATTAGCAGGTTGGTTTAACTTAACATATACAGTCATGCGGTGTTGGGTTTCGCTAATGGTAGCCAACCAACAAGGAAAAGTATTCGCCTCATCTTCTGTGTCGGAAAAGATTAGCTGATGGGCGCGAATACCTAGATATTCTAGAGATTGTGGGGCTGGTTCGACTACTTCTAAGATACAATCCCAATCGAGAGCCTTTACTTTCCCTTCTGATATAGCAACGGCGCGGGAAAAGTTTTTACAACCAGTTAATTGGGCTGTTCTAAAATTACGGGGATGCTCGAAAATATCTTGTTTTGTACCATGGGCGATCGCATTTCCCCCATCTACTACTAACAGTTTAGGACATACCCGATAGGCTTCTTCTAGGTTATGGGTAATAAACAAAGTCACTCCCTGATAGTGAATCAGGTTATTTCTGAGCATTTTTTCTTGTTTATCCCGCAAATAAGTATCTAAAGCTGAAAAAGGCTCATCTAACAGCATTATCCCTGGTTCACTTGCTTTAGCTCTAGCTAATGCTACTCTTTGTTGCTGTCCTCCTGAAAGCTCCCCTGGATAGCGATCGCCCACTCCTGGTAAATCTACAGTGATTAATTGCTTTTCTACTTCCTGTTTAATATCCCGCTTCGATTTCCCTGAGCGCATCCCAAAGGCAATATTTTCTGCAATAGTTAGATGGGGAAACAGAGCATAATTTTGAAACAAAAAACCACAGGCGCGATCTTGTGGCGGTAAATTAATCCCTCGCTCCGAATCAAATAACACCTTCCCGTTTAAAACAATACGCCCTTTATCTGGAGTTTCCAAACCAGCAATACAGCGCAAAATCAAGCTTTTACCCGCACCAGAAGCCCCCAGTAACCCTAACGGTGTTTGATCTGTATGAAAAACAACATCTAATAAAAATCCTGGTAGCTGTTTTTGAATATCGACAATTAACTCGATTTTGGCTTGGGGTACAGGATAATCTAGGGATTTTTGGCGTTGTGCAGACATACCCCCCATAATAGTATTTCTCTTAACATCTGCTACTGATGACTGAGGCGGAGATTGAGGTTTAGCAGTAATGTTGGGAATTGGTATTAATGTCTGAATTTTTTGCCATAAAGCATTCCTACTCTGTTGTGATCGATTATTATTACCTTCTGTCCAATAATTAACTGCTGTAATTACTCCCAGAGAAATTGTCAGCATAACGATCACTAGGAATAAGGCTCGATCCATCGCCCCACCTTCAGACGCAAAGAAAATCGCGATGGGAATAGTCTCAGTTTTGCCAGGAATCGAACCAGCTAACATTAAAGTCGCGCCAAATTCGCCTAAAGCACGAGCAAAAGCCAGTAAAGTACCAGCAATTAACCCAGGTTTAGCTAAAGGCAACATAACCCGCCAGAAAATCGTCCATTCTGAAGCTCCAAGAGTTCTGGCACAGGCAAGCAGATTATAATCGATTTGCTTGAATGCCCCCAAAGCAGTTTTATACATTAAAGGGAAAGCCACCACTGTCGAGGCGATAACAGTAGCATACCAAGAGAAAATAACTGTAACACCAAAATAAGCTAATATTTGACCGATAAACCCGGTTTTACCGAATAACAACAATAATAAAAAACCAACTACTGTCGGAGGAAGTACCAAAGGGGCAGTTAATAAACCTTCAATTAATCCCTTAGATTTACCCCGATAGCCCAACATCCAACGCGCTGCCATAATGCCGAGGAAAAAAGTAATTACTGTGGCAGTAGTAGCAGTTTTCAGGGATATCCAGATGGGGGTAAGATCAGTCATTGGTTAGTCATTGGTTAGTGGTTGGTGGTTGGTGGTTAGTGTTTGGTAGTTAGTGGTTGATTACTGATACCGAGTTTTGCACAAGCTCTCGATCATTTTATTCTTTGCCTTCTTCTCCCCCCTTATTAAGGGGGGTTGGGGGGGATTCGTCTTTGCGCCTCCCGAGGAGATAATTAAGTACCTAGATAAAATTATTTGTACATTCGGACATTTCCTATTCCCTATTCCCTATTGCCTATCTACTATTGCCTATTGCTAGCTTGCCTATATCAATTATCGCGTCATATTTTGCACAACTACTTATGATCCTATTACAACGCAACTTGGTCTGATAACTGATGAGTGATAACTGATTACTGATTACTGATTACTGGTAACAGATACAAACCCGTACTCTTCAAATACAGCTTGTGCTTCGGGGCTAGTTAAAAACTCGATCAATTCGGTTGCAGCTTCTGGCTGATCGCTATCTTTAATTACCCCAATAGGATAAATTACAGGAGAATGGGTGTTTTCTGGGGCGGTAGCGACTATTTGGACATTATCAGAAACTTTAGCATCGGTACGATACACAATCCCTGCATCTACGTTACCTGTAGCAACATAATTGAGAACCTGGCGTACATCTTTACCATAGACGGCTTTAGAATTTACTTGGTCAGCAATTTTGAAAGAATTTAACACTTCTTGAGCATATTTACCCGCAGGAACGCTTTTTGGTTCTCCAAGAGCGATCGCAGTTGTTTTTTTAGTAGTTAAATCCTCAAAATTATCCAGCTTAAGATTACTTTTACTATTACTTGCAGGAGTAACTAAAACCATTTGATTTTTTAATAAATCTCGCCTAGTTTCTGTTAGTAATAGTCCCTGTTTTTCCAAAGCATCCATTTTGTCAGTAGCAGCACAAATAAATACATCTACAGGTGCGCCCTGTTCTATTTGGCGTTGCAGAGAGCCAGAAGAAGCAAAATTATAGATTATTTCTGTCTCAGGATGTTCTTGCTGGTAAATAGGCTCAATTTCTTCCATAACATTCTTGAGGCTTGCTGCTGCTGATACAGTTAATTTAGTTGATGGAGTAGCTATACTGGGATTTTCTAGTTGAATATTGTTTAGGAGATCGCCTCCTACTACTAATAGTAGTGACACAATACTAATACTCAAAAAGCTTAAGATTCGGTTTCTATTTTTCATTTTCAAACTTCCTCTAAAAAAGTTAATTTTAAAGTGGTTTCTGTAATTACTAAATCTTCAGCAGAAAGACTTGGTTTAGCAGAAGGTAAAGAAGCTTATGCTTTAATGAGAGCTACAGAGGTATCAATTGCTGTTGATTAAACTCATTAGTCTTTTGTCATTGGTTATCAATCCCATTCCCTCTCCTAAAAACAATCTCGGGCGCAAGCCTGGCGCGCATACGATTAATTTCTGTTGCTAACTCTTACCTTAATAGAGCTAGCAATATCTTTATCAATCGCAATTCGAGTTCGACCTGCTCTAATCACAAAAACAGGAAATTTCTGTTCTAAGGTAATTTGCATTCCTACATGAAATCCCATTGCTAAAAGTTTTTTGACAATTTTTTCGTCTTGATTTTTGATAGCAGTAATAACGCCTTGGGTTTTATTTCCCAGGAAATTCAATGGAGAATAATGAACCGAAAAACCTTCAGTAAACATTTTAAAAACCCACCTCCATAATAGTTAATAATTGATTGAGAATATAGCCTAAAGAAAAGGCAAACAAAACCACAAAACTTGTGATCGCGATCGTATTTTTAACGCCTCGTTCTTTAAGCATAAATTGCAGTTGAGCAATACAGGGAATAAACAGAGTTAAAGTTACTGCTGCTACTACTAATTGTTGACCTGCTAAAATTCCTGAAGAGTGCAACTCAAACATTCCTGCTGCTCCATAATCGCGACGGAAAAAACCATATAAAAAGGTGGGTGCAGCTTCTTTGGGTAATCCTAACCAGAGCATTACTGGTTCTAATCCTCTGATTAATACATCGAATAATCCTGTAAGTTTACCAGCCCAAATTAAGACGGAAGCAAAGATGAATAAGGGCAGAATTTCAGCAAAATACCATTTAAGACGGACGTAGGTTTTAGTTAGGATAGCTTGCAAACGGGGCAGTCTCAAGGGGGGAATCTCTATATAGAAACAACCAGCCTTTCCTGGTAATATTTTTCCCGCCAAAAAACCAATACCCAAAAAGATTGTTACCATTACAGTAGCCCAGACAAACAAAGCTGTGGGTTCAACAGACAATAAGGCTAAAATTACCCCCAGTTGTGCAGAACAGGGAATAGTTAAAGCTAAAAGTAATGTAGCAATAATTCTTTCTCGTTTGCTTTCTAGGGTGCGGGTAACTAGAGTCGCCATTGTACCGCAGCCTAGCCCTAAAATTAAGGGAATAATAGATCGCCCTGAAAGCCCGATAGTTTTAAATAATCTGTCTGCTAATAAAGATAGACGAGGTAAATAACCACTATCTTCTAACAGAGAAAACATTAAAAAGAAAGTCGTCACAACGGGTAATACTATCGCTACCGCGTAACGAATGCCCAAAGTAAATATACCGTAATCGTTGGCAAATAAATCTTGCATGACTTGCCAAGGAAAAATAATAGCAACAATAGAATTAACAACAGGATTAATTTCGGACTCAAAAAACCCTTCAATAATATCAACTAATGTTCCCCCACCGAATACCCCGACAAATTGATAGACACCGAAGTAAAGAACTAAAACCAGAATGGGAATACCACTCACGGGATGAACTGTTAACTTATGCAACCACTCATATTGAAAAGTACGTTGCTCTTGTGGTTGAATGATAACATCCTGTTCGATCGCCATTGCTAGTTGATGACGGGATTGTGCGATCGCTAAAGACAAGGATTCGGAAAAATATTCCTGAGTATGGGCAATTATTCGCTCAATTTCTGGAAAATAAGGTTCCTGCTTTAGCTGCGAGCTTAAAATCGGGTCTTTTTGTAGCAGTAATAAAGCGATGCTGCGACGAGAAATCGGATTGTGAGTATCGTCGAGTAAAGATTCGATGCGAGTAATTGCAGCTTCAATAGGTGACACATAAAAGAGTTGATTGGACATAATCTGCTACCTTGGCGATTAATTTTTTCAGTCCCACTTTTTGCGCTGCTGCCATAGTGACCACAGGAATACCCAATTTATTGGCTAGTTGGTTTTCATCTATCCAAATGCCTAATTTTTTTGCTTCGTCCATCATATTGACTACCAGCAACACGGGTAATTCAGCTTCAATTAATTGTAAAGTGAGGTTAAGCATTCTGCCTAAATGTTTGGCATCGACTACGTGAATAACTAAATCCAATGTCTCATTCATAATCAAATCTCTGGCGACCTTCTCCTCCTCAGTAATTGGAATCAGAGAATACATCCCTGGCGTATCGAAAAAAGTTACTTTCTCTCCAGCAATTATCCTATTACCTTGCGCTACTTCTACTGTTGTCCCTGGATAGTTGGAAACCGTAACGTAAGTACCAGTTAATAGGTTAAACAATAAACTTTTACCTACATTGGGAGAACCCACTAATGCAATAGTAGTGTGAGAGTGACGAGAAAAATTACTTTTGGCTGATTTTTTCGAGCCAAAACCCAATAATTTCCAGACTGAATTCTGTGGTTTAGGCTGACAGCTTTTATGGCAATCGTGACAATCCATTTTTCTTTTTTTTAGCTATTTTAACCATAATAAAACTTATTTTTAATAACCGTAAATCTGGATACAAACTATTATTTTATCCCTGGTTTTTATTCTATTATTATTTATTTTATATTGAGAAAAATCTATGAATATTCTAAAAAAAATGATGAGGGATGAATTATGAGGAAAGTATAGCAGTTGAAGCCAAGACCAGGACATTTTCTCTTAACACCCTATGCCCTATTTCCAAGGATTCTGGATATAGATATAATTGTGTTGTTTAACAGAAATTATTTTGAAATAATTAGTAGCCAAAATAATAGTAACCAGTGATTAATGATTAATAACTAATGAGCAACTAACAATTAACCACTAACCACTAACAATCTATTACTTAAAACTTCTATAAGCAGGAAATATTTTATGTCCCATAGCAACAAACAACAGTCCTAATAAACCTTTGATGACAGGGGGAGTTAAAATAAAAAAACATACCAGAGCCATTAACCCTGATAACCAAGCAACAAGTTGATGAATTTCATCCCGCTCGTGAATGCTCAAAATAATCATTCCCAGACATATTGATAAAACAAGTAAACTCCCCGCTAACATTTTCATCCCTCCTCACAAAATTAATTTGTTTCATTCGCTATCCAACATAGCTCTAGCCAGAAACGAAAATCTTGTTCTTTGATTTTGGAACGTGGATCTCTTACTAAATGATTGGCATTTAAAAAAACCACTTCTACCAATCCCAGATTCTCTGCTGCATCCTTAAAAAGGTCTTGTAATGCTAGCAAGCGACTGCCAATTTTGTCTGGATAATAAATACCTAAATAGTAAGAATGTTTATTAGTCCGATCGGCATTCAATTTGAGAATTTTTACCAAACAATGGCGTAGTAATCGACCCGCTACAGGGTAATAATTGTTGATAATGTTGATATATTCTTGAGCTAATTGTTCGCGACTAATCATCAATCTAAGTGATATAGTATAGGCAACATATAGTTACTAAAAACCAATTCAAATATTACATTGACACTATTTTAGCTTTATTAGGAATAATCCTAATTGGACGAACTACAACGCCTTAATTCATAGTAATATTATTACAGAAAATCAAGTTTTTTTATCAGAAATCTTTGATTATATTAGACTTGATTTGGCTATATTTTCTTTGAATGTTTATAACACTTACTAGTTACTAGTTGCTACTTGTGAAGCCAGCGCCGTCTTGGAGGTTTCCCCACTCGTTTTTGACGAACCTGTAGGGCTACTTGCTACTTCTGATTTTGTTGCCAGACAAACTATTTTGATACAAGGTTCTGAAAGTTGTTGGCATTTGTGTTTGAATACTTCTGCTTGATCATGACACCCATTTTCTACAAGTTCTTGGGGTGTAGTTGCTGCCCCAGGGATGGGGCAAAAATCATCTATCTGAGGACAAAACTCAGGTGGATAGTCCGTAATTTTAACTGTTCTGCGATTTTTGAGATTTAACTCGTAGTCTTGAGCAAAAATAAACTCAGTGTAATCTGCAATGTTATCTAAGCCGATAATATTGAGCCAGATTTCAATAGCGAACCAAACCCCAGTTTTACAAACAACTTTTTTCCACATTTTTTTGCCCCCAGTCATTGGTTTTGTATGTTGGGTCATTAGCAACTAAAGACAAAGAACGAGTAACCAATGACAGTTTATTTAGACCAAATAGGCTTCTTGATGGGTTTTAATTGTGCAATCGGATTTAGGATATGCCACACAAAGTAAAACGTATCCTTTAGCGATTTGATCGTCATCTAAGAAGCTTTGATCTTCTTGGTCGATTTCTCCTTCCACAATTCTGCCCACGCAACTAGAACAAGCCCCAGAACGACAGGAAGAAGGCAATTCAATATCTTGTTCTTCTGCTGCATCAAAGATATAAGTATCTTCTGGAACTTCAATAGTTACATCTATTTCGGGGGGTTTTTTGCGTTTGCCTTTGATTAGACGAACTTTGTAAGTAGCAGTCATAGTTTTGTTCTCCTCTTTAATAGTTGAGTGACATCCTCCCACAGCATAAATGCGTGCGGGCTTCCTACACTCACGAGTAGGCATTCCTGCACCGCGCCACTTATCTAGAATCATGAGAGCTATCATAATTCCCCGACAGACCGACTTTACAGGCAATTTCTTTCCCCCAGAGTCCCTGGGTACTAAAGTATTCGAGAATACGAGTATTCCTTTGTAAGTTTGGAATTTTACGGATTTAACTTTGATAATTGATTAACTACAAGGCACAGCTTCAGGGGTGCAGTCTGCGACAGAAAAAGATTTGCCACAACCACAGCTATCGGTAGCATTAGGATTTTCAAAAGTAAATCCAGCCATTGTTAAGCTTTCTACGAAATCAATGACAATACCGTTTAAGAAAGGTGCGCTTTTACGATCAAGATAGATTTTTACCTTATCTTGTTCGTAAACTAGATCGTCAGCTTCAGGGCGATCAACAATATCTAGCGCATATTCAAAACCGCTACAGCCACCATCGACTGCTGCTACACGAACCCCTTTTTCAGTAGTAGTTTCATCCCCTTTAGTACGGATAAAACTACGAAGTCTAAAAGCTGCTTTTTCCGTTAAATAGACGGTCATGAAAATTCTCCTTTTGCTTAATAGAAGTTACCGCAGGTGCAGAAAGCCCCAAGAGCGTGGCTAGTAGTTATACCAAGTTGCCCTCAAAGAAATAATGTTGAATGCAACTCCGTATTTTTAGGGGTGCAAGACTTACACCCTTACATCGCAAGGCTTACGCCTATATAGTTGTTAGTAGTTGTACCAATTCTGCAATCAATTGCTACAAATTTTTGCTCCCTCCTCCCCCTCCTCAGCCATCTATAGCAATCCTAAATAAAATTGGTATTAGTTAGATCGTAGTTATTTATCTAGGAGTAAATACTCTTTTACTTCCTCTGCTTTCTCTACTTTGTTACCGCACACGGGACAATCAGGGTCTTTGTAGAGACGAAGTTTGTTAAACTCTACATTGGCTAAATCCATATTGAGTAACTGTCCCAACAGAGGTTGACCCAATCCCGTAATGAGTTTGATTGCTTCTAACGCGCTCAAACAGGCGAGAGTGCCAGAAACCGCACCCAGTACCCCAAAAGCACGGCGATCCCAATCAGGTTTTTCGGGAAACAGACAAGAGAGACAGGGAGTTTTGCCAGGGACAATGGTTGTTACATAAGCCTCCATGCTATTCATGGCAGCTTCGATCATTGGCTTGTTCCAACGCACACAAGCAGCATTGAGTAAATCTCTTTCGGGAAAATTGTGAGCGCAACTGAGGGCAATATCGGAACGTTGGACTAGAGAATCTACATTGTCCACAGTAACATATTCTGCGATCGCTTCAACTTCCACATCGGGATTAATCTGGGCGAGAGTTTCTTGAGCTTTAATAACTCTAGGTTTACCCACCCAGTCATCAGTCATCAAAATCTGACGATTCATATCGTCGAGACGCAATCCGCCACCTCGGACTAGAATCAACTTACCAATACCAGCTACCGCCAGGTAAAGAGCCACAGTACCGCCTAAACCTCCCACTCCAGAAACTAGAGCAGTGGTATTTTTTAGAGCTTTCTGTCCTTCTTCTCCCAAACCAGGAAGCTGAATTTGTCGGCTATAGCGTTCTAGTTCCTTTGGTGTTAGCATAATTGTCCTCTGTTGTTTATTTATTTGTTATTCGTTGTTTGTTACTTGTCCTTTGTCATCTGTCCTCCGTATTAAAACAATGAGGTGCTGACTAACGACTAACGACTAACAACTAACGACAATCATTTTTCCTCAGCTTTTTGAGCTAGCTCGTCTAAAGAAACAAAGTTTTTGGGTTTGCTTTGAAAAACTTTAAATAACTTAGTTTCCAGAGGACTAGATGTTAAGAAAACTTGATAAGCTTCCTCTAAAGCCAGACGATACTTATCTAGTTTTTCTGCTTCAGTAACATCGGGGAAAGCTGCATCTACTTCTTTAATTAGTAGAGAAAACTGTTTCAAAATATGAAGGCGATTGATGTTAACAAAATCGCGGTCATATTCGATGTCGAAAAATTGTAAGTAATCTTCCGCATCTACGAGGTTTTCAAATGCTGTTAAAGTTTTTGGGGTAGTATCAGTCACGGTCATTGCAATTGTTTCTCCCATGATTTTAGTTGTTTTTTGAGTTCAGCCAACTGACGATAGATTTCGTAGGTTTTAGTTGCTTCCTCGATCAATTTTTCGTAATCCGCAGGCAAACCTTCCGCTAGGTCATGCAAGTCCATCTTCATTTGACCTGCTTTACTGTTGAGACGTTTAACTTTTTTCTTTAATTCTGCAACAGCTTCGGGGGTTGGGGATTGTGTTGAAGTCTGAACCATCTTACTTAAGATTGTCTCTCAATGGATAATTTTTTACTGTTCACTGCTAACCAATTTAAGCATCCGCAGCATCAGGAAATTGCTCAATGTTTTTAATGCCTAAATTTACTAACCTTTCACCTTGAGCAGCTAATTTTTTGAGAGAAGGATAGCCAAAGCGTTGAGCATCCCGTAAAGTGCGAGACAATACCATCAAGCGTCCAGTCCAGACAAGTGCCCAACCAAAGCCCTCATGAGAAAGATCGGTAACAACTTGACATAGTTTACCAGTTTCTTTTTCAATACAAGATGCGATTGCTCTATAGAAACAAATAATTCTTAACTGAGTAGCGGGATCTACATCTCCATCAACAGAAATCTTGCTTTTCTTTTCTTTGCTAACCACAAAATTAGCCAGCACTAATTCATCTTTCCAACTGCGATAAACACCATAATGATCTTGAGCGCGTACTTGCAGCACTAACTCTTTAAGAAAGGTACTATCTTCAACAATGCTAGTAGTTTCAGGTGTAGTAGTTATAGTCATAATTGTTGGTGGTTAGTAGTTAGTAGTTAGTAGGAGCGTGGTTAATTACTTATTACTTATTACTTATTACTTGCTACTTATTCATCCTCATCGTCAAAATCGAAGCTGGTAGCATTTTTGCCCAAAGCTTTACGCAACCAGGGGGGAGGATCGCCTAACGTTTTCACCAAAACGTTAAGCACATCAGTAATTTCATCATCTTGATTTTCCGCTTTTAGTGGAGTAATTTTATTTTTTAAGAGACGAGATGCAGCACTACCTCCAATCGCTGAAACATAGACGATTGTACAATCTGAAACTGCCTTAATTTTGGGAACTAATTTATCTTCATTACCATCTTCTTTAAGGTCGCCACCAAATTCAACAGTGTTGAGAAAGTTATAACCTTCAGAAGAAACATCATAAATATCAACTTTTTTTGCCCAACCAAAGTGAGCATTAATATGAACGTTATCTTGAGTAGCAAAGGCAACCTTCATAGTTTGAAATCTCCTAAATTAAAAACCTCAGTTGTAAGTTGTAAGTTGGAGAGTTGGTCAAGCTCAAAAACTATACCACAAAATCTAAATATCGACTAGCTTTATTAACAGCAATGCCAATATTATTTTCAGCAGATTCAATTAGTTCCTGTAAAGACATAAATCTCAAGCTTTTATAGCCCCAAATTAGTGCATACAAGACTAGAACCCCACCGCAGGAAACCACCGCAGAACTAAATTCTTTATTTCTTAAATGAACAAAAGTTTCTGTGTTATGCCCTGTTATTTTCTCAATAATTGACCCAATAGCATTATAAAAGGCATTGGTTAAAAGTTGATTCAGAGGTTCAAAATTGAGATTTTTTGGCGCATTTTTGGCTTTTTCTGGAGAATTAATTAATTGATTAACCAGTAATTCATCAGACCAGTCACGATATTTACCAAAAGTATCTGCTAGACGAATTTGCTTAATTAATTCTTGTAGAAAAGGATGCTGAAATTTACTCAGATTTGGTGGTTTTTCTCTAGTTAAAACTTGACTCATTGTCCTGCTCTCCTACCTGATAAACAACATACAACTAGTGATTAATCCTTAATGACCCAAGTCAATAAAAATATTGCCTAGATCGAATAAAAATTGCATCGTACCCCGATAACCTACTAAACAACGAGAACCATTACCCAGGCGATCGTAGATAGGATAACCCATACGATAAAGGGGAATATTTAGTTTTTCGGCCAGGGGTTTGGCTTGAGAATTAGTAATAATTAAATCTGAACCAACCGCTAAATCTTCTAAGTCTTCCAAATCCCCAATAGTTACCTGATCAATCCCTAATTTTTCAAGCACAGGGGACTTAGTAGTAGTGACAGCAGCTTGAATTTCTGCACCCATTTCTTGGAGCAAGCAACTAGTTTGATAGAGTAAATCAGGTTCTAGTGCCAAGGAAACCTTTTTACCACCAAGATAAAAATGGGTATCTAATATAGCATCTTGTAGTTGACGACGCTGACGTAGGTATTTTTGGGGGATTTTGGGGTTAAATTGCCAATCGCCGTCATTGTTGTAGTTAGCAATTTGTGCTAGCAGCCATAAAAACTTGTCTATTGCTCCTAAACCTGCCAAACTGGGTAAGATTTTATAGTTAGTGCCAAATCTTTGTTGTAGGATTTCCGCAGCAGGACCCATACTTTCCCCAATCGCAATGGTGAAAAGCGATCGCTCTAGTTGTTGTAGCTGTTCTAAGGAAGTACCACCAGGAGTTTTGCTATTGTAATCATCATCTAAGTGTCCGTCTATTGAACCAGATAGATCGGGTATCACTAGCGGTTTTAAGCCAAATGCTTCGACTATTTCTTTGATTTCTTCTACATCCCCAGGTCCAAGCAGTGAACCAGCTAAAATCGTTACCTGCTGTTGTGATGTTTTTGGCAACGTCTCTACAGGTGTGCCGTAATCGGTAGAAACAATTGACTCTACCGCAGCAGCAAAACCATCTTGCAACGCACCTTTATAATCGGGAGTAGAAGCAAAGATAATTGGTAGAGAATCTAATTCAGGATGACGCTTACGAATCGATTTAAGAATGCCGTCCATATCATCCCCCCGCGTCTCTGTTAACCCTGTAGTTAACAAACCAATCATATCGGGTCCCGCTTTCTCTACTAAAGTTAAAATGGCTTGTTCGATATTTTCTTCACCACCCAAAATCGTCGAAACCTCAGTCATGGCAGTAGTTGCTAAGGGAATTGCCTCGCGGAAATGCCTTACTAACAAAACTTTAGCAAACGCAGTACAACCCTGAGAACCATGAAACAAAGGTACGATTCCTTTTAATCCCAAGAAAGCTAAGGCTGCACCTAAAGGAGGACTCTGTTTGAGGGGATTAACAGCTACAGATTTTTTCTTGTTGGTAATGATAGTAGTCATGGCTTTTTGAGGGATGAAAGATCAGGAGGGAGTTATGAGGGATGAGAAAGCAGAGGAAGCAGGGGGGAAACATTTACCACCAACTACTAACTACTAACTACTAACTGTTTCCCAAGGTGCTGGTTGTCGAACCTGTTGCCAAATGGGACTGTGAAGGGCGCGATCGAATTCTTTTGCCATTTCGATCAGTCCGACATATCCTGCATAGGGATTATGACGTTCTTGGTTAATATCAAGGAAGGGAATTCGGGCTTTGAGGGCTGTATATTGGTTCCGTCCCCCTGCTACGAGCATATCCGCTTTAGTCTTTTCAATTACTCGTAATATCTCCTGAGCGTTACCTTTAGCGAGTGCGATTCCGTCTTTGCCCAATAACTTTTTGATTTTGGCTTTATCTTCTTCTGTACTCTTTTTAGTGCTAGTTGCAGCAACTTCCATGCCTAAATCTTGAGCAGCAGACATAACCGACCAACTTTTTACCCCTCCTGTATATAGCACCATCCGTTTACCTTTGAGTCTGGCACGATAAGGAGCTAGGGCAATATCGAGTTTAGCAGTTTCTTCCGCAATTACTGTTTCTACTCGTTGCTTTAAGGCTTCGTCGCCTAGTTTCTCAGCAATATTGCGCAGACAACGGTTCATATCCTCAATGCCATAGAAAGACTCTTCTATATAAGGTATGCCATAACGTTCCTCCATTTTTCGCCCCATGTTAATTAGGGCTTTGGAGCAGATCATGACATTGAGTTTGGCACGATGAGCGTAGCGAATTTCCTCAAAAGTGGCATCCCCTGTAATCTTGGAAAGGACGCGAATACCAACTTTTTCAAATAGAGGTAATACGCCCCAAAGTTCTCCTGCAATGTTATATTCCCCAATCAGATTGATATCGTAGGGGGTAGTATATTCAGGTTCAGCAGTACCAACAACGTAATCTAAGAGAGATTCTCCAGCTAACCTATTGCCCAGATTTTTGCTACCGACAAAACCAGGAGCATTAACGGGAATAATGGGCGTAGAGAATTTCTCACTAGCTGCTTCGCAAACTGCATCCAAGTCATCTCCAATAAGGGCAGTAACGCAGGTAGAATACACAAAGACAGCAGGAGGATGATAGCGTTTGATAACTTGGGCGATCGCTTTATAGAGTCTTTTTTCTCCGCCAAATATGATGTCATTTTCACTAATATCCGTAGTAAAACCCATTTTATAGGTAGTAGCACCAGAAGAAAGGCTACCGCGACTACCCCAAGAATTGCCAGCACAGGCGATCGGTCCATGAACCAAATGAGCAGCATCGGTAATTGGGACAAGGGCGATCGAAGCTCCATCAAAGGCACAACCACCTTGGGCTGCTCCTGGTTTAGCTTGTTGTGTACAAGCTTGATTTTTACCTTTTTCTTTTTTGTGATTGTGTTCGCAACCTGGTTCGTTGAGGAGGTCTGCGATTTTGCCTTTGGTGAGTTTCATAGTTTTTTATTATAGATTAGGGGACAATAAGCGTTCGCTCCTTGGGGTTTCTACTGATAGTTGCCTTGTGAGAGGATAACGATCCCCCCTTGATCCCCCCTTAATAAGCGGGGAGAAGAACGCAAAGAATAAAATGATAAAGAGCTTGTGCAAAACTCGGTATAAATACTGTAGAGACGGGTTCCGACGAAGTCTCTAGTGACAAATATATTTTGTAATATCTTCTCCACACTCCCCTTCTAAATAACTCAGGGCGCGGAGACGCAGACTAACAACTTCGTTATAAAGAGGATTAATTTTGCACAGAGCGGGAATATGAAAGGTTTTTCCGAAAATGGTCACATCGCGCTCAAAGGGACAGGTGCAGGGAATTAAATTGCAAAGAAAATGAGCAAATTTGTGGTTAGTGACTTCGATGTTATCTATGCAGCTACGTAGGGGATAGAAAAGATCGAAATGGGATTTTTTCGCAGTAATCAGAGAGTTGAGATGATTCTGAGTTGGGATAGACATCAAACTTGCCTCAGTTTTCTGTAACTAGTTCTAGTTCTTTTCCCAGACAACCTACGACCTGATTAGTTTCCAAAAAATGAACGGAATATATATAAGCAGTTTGCAAATATGTCCCGATGGAAATGATGTATCCTTCATCTCCTTTATTGGCTAAGGTTTCACCAATTCTTTTGCCAGGGAAAGTGCCATCATTGCGAATCTTTTTGCGGACTCTAACTTTACAATCGAGATCGAAATCTGGTTCTCGATCGAGTTCTACTTCACCTAGTTTCATAATTTTCCTCGTTTTCGGTAGAATTGTCCGTAGGGGTTTGGCAATGCCAAACCCTACAGATCTTATTTATTAACGAACTAAATCGAAAGAAATATCAGTTTTTGCAGGGATAATAGTTTGGCGATCAAGTTCATCTAGGATAGTGTTAACAATCCAGTTATGGAGGTTAAGCGCACCTTGATAACCTAAAGTTTCATAGCGGTGCATATGGTGGCGATCAAAGATAGGATAGCCAATGCGTACTAAAGGAGTTTTGGTATCACGCCAGAGGTATTTACCATAGGAGTTACCGATTAGTAAATCTACTGGTTCAGTGAACATTAAACTACGTAAGTGCCAGAGGTCTTTTTTACCCCAAATGGTGGCATCTTTACCGTAAGGACTAGCATCTAATACCGCTTGTAGTTCTGTTTCAAATTCTGGATTGGTGTTAGTAACAACGATATGAACTGGCTCTGCACCTAATTCTAATAAGAAGTTAACTAAACCAAATACATGATCGGGATCACCGTAAAGAGCAACGCGCTTACCGTGAATCCAAGCTTGGGAATCAGTCATTGCATCAACTGCACGACCTCTTTCTTCAACTAATTCTTGAGGTACAGGCTTACCAGTGATTTCTGATAATTTGGAGATAAACTCATCAGTACCGCGAATACCAAAAGGACGGAAGTTAAAGGTTTCTTGACCCCACTCTTTTTCGATGTAGCTTTGAGTCTTAGGAGTGGTGTATTTTTGGAAGAAGAATGTACCTTCTGCGTTGATGGAGTCAGCAGCATCTTCTAGTTTAGTCAGACCGTTGTACATTTTGAATTCACCAGTGTTAGGAGAATCAAAGGCATCCGCATTGTCGGAAAGAACGGTGTAGTCTATATCGAATAATTGGAGAATTCGTTTTAGTTCGCGAATATTACCAATGTAGGGGTCGAAGCCCAAGTTGAAGTTGTACTTACCGTTAGTAGTTTCTGTTTTCTTACCTTCAGTCAAGCACTCTAGAATACCCTTGAGCATATTGTCGTAACCAGTGATGTGAGAGCCGACAAAGCTAGGAGTATGAGCATAGGGAACGGGGAAATCTTGAGGAACAGAGCCTTTATTCTTCGATGTTTGAATAAATGCACCCAAGTCATCACCAATTACCTCAGCCATACAGGTAGTGCAGAGAGCAATCATTTTGGGCTTGTAGAGGGCATAAGCGTTTGCTAGCCCATCTACCATGTTATTGAGTCCGCCAAATACTGCTGCATCCTCAGTCATAGAGGAAGAAACAGCTTGGAAGGGTTCTTTAAAATTACGAGTTAAGTGAGTACGGAAGTAAGCAACACAACCTTGAGAACCGTGAGAGTAGGGTAAAGTTCCTTCAAAACCAGCAGCAACAAATAGAGAACCCAAGGGTTGACAAGCTTTAGCTGGGTTGATAGTTAGGGCTTCACGGGAAAAGTTTTTCTCGCGATAATCCCAAGTTTTTGTCCATTCTGCGATGCGAGCTACTTCTTCCTTACTGTGCGCTCCTTCAAACTGACGTTTATATTCAAATAAGTCCTGATAGGGGTCAGTTTGAAATAAATCGAAGTGGTCTTGAATTTTACCAGCCTCGGAAACTACGGAAGGAGTTAGATTATTTTCGGTGTTCTGAGTCATGACGCTCTACCTCTGAAAGGAATATTATTGCTTGTGGGTGTGAAATTCTTGCCAAAAGCGCGATCACGCTTTTCAAGTATGGGCGCAAGCCCTGCGCCCCTACTGATGACGAAGGACTAGCTACTACTTGGCTTCCCAAGGATTTTCGATTAAACTCCAAGTGGGGTTGTTGATTGCCAAATCCATGTCGCGAGCAAAGACAGCAAAGCCATGATAGCCGTGATAAGGACCTGAGTAATCCCAGGAGTGCATCTGACGGAATGGTAGAGCCATTTTTTGGAAGACGTATTTTTCTTTAATTCCTGCTGCAATTAAGTCAGGATTTAGTTTTTTCGCAAATTCCTCAAATTCATGACCACTTACATCGTCATAGAGAATTGTGCCGTCTTGAATATACTCTTCGGTACGTTTATAGTCATCACCGTGACCAAATTCATAACCAGTACCGATTACTTGCATACCCAAGTCTTCAAAGGCTGGAATTACGTGGCGGGGGCGTAGTCCACCAACCATCATCATTACTTTTTTGCCTTCTAAGCGAGGACGATATTGAGCGATTACAGCATCCATATCCGCTTGATACTGAGCAATTACTCGTTCTGCATTTTCTTGAATAGTCTCGTCAAACTGAGCAGCAATTTTGCGTAGAGACTTGGCGATTTGAGTAGGACCAAAGAAGTTATATTCTAACCAGCCAATACCATATTTTTCTTCCATGTGACGACAGATGTAGTTCATCGATCGATAACAGTGGATGAGATTTAATTTGGCTAGGGGAGTCATTACAGTTTCGTTAAATGTACCATCCCCAGAGAATTGACTGATTACTCTTAAGCCAATTGCTTCTAGTAACATACGGCTAGGCCAAGCATCACCACCGATGTTGTAGTCTCCAATGATGTTAACATCATAAGGACCAGGCTCAAATCCTTCAGGAAGCTTGCGATATTCATCAGCTTTGGGTAATACCCAGTCACGAACTGTATCGTTAGCAATGTGGTGTCCTAAAGACTGAGAAACTCCTCTAAAACCTTCGCAGCGAACTGGAATTACTGGTTTTTCAGTTTCTTTCGCTTTTTGTCTAGCAACTGCTTCAATATCATCCCCAATTAAACCGATAGGACATTCTGATTCAATTGTAGTCCCTTGGCTTAAGGGGAAAAGAATTTCTAATTCGTCAATTAGTTTGGCTAGTTTTTTGTCACCACCAAAAACGATGTCTCTTTCTTGGAAGTCAGAAGTAAACTGCATTGTACCGAAGGTATCAACCCCAGTAGTTCCAACGTAGTAATTACGACGACCAGACCAGGAATAGTAACCACAACCTACAGGTCCGTGGGAGATATGAACCATATCTTTTACAGGACCCCAAACTACCCCTTTTGCACCTGCATAAGCACAACCACGAGTGGTCATTACCCCAGGAACGGATTTTTTGTTAGATTTTACACCGCAATCAGAATTACCTTCTTCATAGACATCGAGGTGTTTTGAGCGTTTTTTGGCAGCCTTGTCTGGATAGGCTTCTAGTACCTCTTTGATCAGTTCTTTGTTGTCTTCGACGTAAGTCATGATGTTCCCCTTTATCCGTTGACAGTAGAGGCGAACTGCCGTTCGCCCGTACAGTTAGTTATCAGCTATTAGTGAATGAATTAGACAGAAGCAGCTTCTTTAGCTTTTTTATCAGCTTCGAGTGCTTTTTGGTATTCTGCATCAGAATCCATAAATCCGAACTCAACTAATAGTTCTTCAAGTTCATCCATGCTGATGGGAGTAGGAATAACTAAGTTAGTGTTGTTTTCGATTTTGCGAGCTAAGGCACGATATTCTTGAGCTTGAGGATGATCGGGTTCATACTCAATAACAGTCATACGACGTAATTCTGCTCTTTGAACAACATTGTCGCGAGGAACGAAGTGAATCATTTGGGTTCCAAGTTTGTCAGCTAGAGCTTCAATTAATTCAACTTCACGGTCAACTTTACGGCTGTTACAGATTAAACCACCTAAACGAACACCACCAGAGTGAGCGTATTTGAGAATACCGCGAGCGATGTTGTTAGCTGCGTACATTGCCATCATTTCACCAGAGGTAACAATGTAGATTTCTTGTGCTTTACCTTCACGGATAGGCATTGCGAAACCACCGCAAACAACGTCACCCAATACGTCGTAGGATACTAAATCAACATCGTCGTAAGCACCTTCTTCTTCAAGGAAGTTGATGGCAGTGATAATACCACGACCTGCACAGCCTACACCAGGTTCAGGACCACCAGATTCAACGCAGCGAACGTTATTGTATCCATTGAGTAATACTTCATCTAGTTCGAGGTCTTCTACTGAACCTCTTTCTGCTGCTAAGGACAGAATAGTAGTTTGAGCTTTACAGTGAAGCATCAAGCGAGTGGAGTCTGCTTTAGGGTCACAACCAACGATCATGACTTTTTGAGTTTCGGAAAGAGCAGCGATGGTGTTTTGAGAAGTAGTAGATTTACCGATACCGCCTTTACCGTAAAATGCAATCTGTCTCATGGTTAGTTCTCGTGTTTTGTTTAGAGGTCAATGGAAATACGAAAGGAAAAAATTTCAGATGCCACAAAGCAAAAAGTATTAGAGTCTGCTAATATTGATTACTGGGAGTTTCGTCCCTACGAACCCTCAATTCTTTCGGAGTTGGGGTCATCTGATCATCCGAGGGTGGTTTAGTTTTGGAAGAATTTGCACCGAAAATATAAAGTGCAAAGGGGAGTGATTCTAACGGATGGGGATTTTTGATCGCTATCCTTTAAAGATGATTAGTAGTTTATTGATGATGATGGGAAATTCCGTTCCCTGCGAACTATTAATATCTAAGGTGTGCCAATCTCTAATCCTGATGAGAGCTACGCTGAGGAGGCGATCGCTCTCCCCAATTATGGAGGTGAATTGGAAACATAGTATTAATTGCTATGTACTAGAGTGATTCTGTAGGATGGGGTAAATCATGGTTGGTATCCTATTACCCCTCATCCTTTATCCCTTGTTCAGACTGATTCAACAGTTAAAGTGGGTAAAACGCGGTCTTTGAGAGTAGCTTCGATGGCAATTTTTAAAGTTTCGGTAGAAGAAGCACAACCGCTACAAGCACCTTTGAGAATGACTTTAACTACATCTCCTTCTACGTCGAATAGTTCCATATCACCGCCGTCTTCGGCTAGCACTGGTCTAATTTCTTCGTCTATTACTCGTTGAATTAAGGTGATTTTTTGGAGATTAGTTAAGGGTTTTGTGGTTGGGGCTGATTCTGTGACAGGTGAATTGCTATTTGTCCAAACTTCTGTTGCCACCTCCACACTTTTCTCTTTTTCAGTAGTGATTTCTGCGAGCAGATCGTCGATATCTGGTAAACACGAACTACATCCGCCACCCGCTTTAACATAGTTTGTAACTTGTTCTGCGGTTGTGAGATTATTCTCGCGAATAATTCTTTTGATTTTTGTATCAGTGATAGCAAAACATCGACATATAATATTTCCTTCATCTTCTTCATGGGTGTCGAGGGGAATACCCTTGTAAGTGTAGATAGCAGCTTCTAAAGCTTCTTGTCCCATTACCGAACAGTGCATTTTTTCTTCAGGTAATCCACCAAGAGATTCGGCAATTTCTTTATTAGTTAGGGTCAATGCTTCTTCGACTTTTCTACCTTTGAGTAATTCAGTTAAAGCAGAAGAAGAGGCGATCGCGCTAGCACAACCAAAGGTCTGAAACCTAGCATCTTTAATAGTTTGACTTGCTTCGTCAATTTTGAGATGAAGTTTGAGAGCATCTCCACAGGCAATACTACCTACTTGTCCTGTTACAATTTCTTCTCCTTCCTGCTTCTCCGTAATCTTACCTTGATTGCGAGGATTGTGGAAGTGTTCCATTACTTTATCTGTATAGTCCCACATTTTCAGTTACCACCTAATCAGTTTTTAGTAATCAGTTATCAGTAATTAATTTTTCTGTAGGGGTTTTTCAGTTCGCGCCCTTACAGTTATCAGTAATTAATTTTTTCTTAGGGGCGCAAGGAACCTGCGCCCTTTTACTATCTAGCGAGTACTGCTTCTTCTTGTTCTTTGAGCCAGTCTGCATCATCACTGTTGAAGGGTGAAAGTGAGCGCAGGCGATCAATTATGCCAGGGAGAATTTCTAAGACGCGATCAATTTCTGTCTCTGTAGTGAAACGAGATAAGCTAAACCGAATCGAACCGTGCAGTACACTATAAGGTAGTCCCAAGGCTCTTAGTACGTGAGAAGGTTCTAGAGAACCAGAGGTACAAGCAGAACCAGAAGAAGCACATATACCATACTGGTCGAGAGAAAGTAAAATTGCTTCACCTTCGATATATTTGAAACCGATGTTAGTAGTGTTGGGTAATCGATTAGTTGGGTCGCCGTTAATTACGGTATTAGGAATAGTGTTGAGAATTCCTTGTTCGAGCTTATCTCGTAACATTTTTTCCCAGCCGATACCCATTAAATGTTGCTCTGCTAATTCTGCTGCTTTACCTAATGCAACTATGCCAGCTACGTTTTCTGTTCCGCCTCTGCGTCCTCTTTCTTGGTGTCCACCAATTAGTAGGGGACGGAATCTAACACCTTTACGCACATATAAAGCACCAATTCCTTTGGGAGCATGGATTTTATGACCAGAAAGGGTCAACAGATCGATGGTGCTGGTTTTCATATCTAAGGGAATTTTCCCTACTGCTTGTACTGCATCAACATGAAATAGCGCGCCATACTCTTTAACTAATTGCCCAATTTGTTCGATGGGGAAAATTACACCAGTTTCATTGTTGGCATACATTACAGAAACTACTGCTGTATTGCCAGTTAAAGAAGCTTCTAATTCATTAAAATCGATCTGCCCTTTATTGTTAACCGAAAGATAGGTAACAGTGTAACCATCTCTTTCCAGCTTTCTGCATAGATTTAAAATCGCTGGATGCTCGACTTCTGTGGTAATAATATGTTTCTTATTGGGTTGAGCTTTCAACGCAGCCAGAATAGCTGCATTATCTCCTTCTGTACCACAACTGGTAAAGATAATTTCTGAATCTTCTGCTCCCAATAGGGAAGCTACTTGACTTCTTGCTTCGCGGACGGCGCGACCTACTTGTCCGCCAAAGGTGTGCATACTTGAAGGATTACCATAATAGGTACTGAGATAAGGTAGCATTGCTGCTAAAACATCTTCATCTATTTTGGTTGTGGCGTTGTTATCGAGATAAATACAGTTGTTCATAACTCTTTTCTCGTTAAATATTCCGTGACTTATTGAATCGAGCGAGTTTTAAGTGTGTAGTAGAAGGTCTAATTTTTGGGAATAAGTATTAAACCAATCTTGCCAATACTTAGTTTCTTTTTTGGCTTTCAGTCTAGAGGTGAGGCGTTCGTAAGTAGCAAACCAGTTATCCCAATAGTTGCTAGTAGTTGTTTGAGCAGATTTAATCAAACTAGAGATGCTAGGGGTGCAACCATTAAAGGTAGGACAACCAGCCAGGCATTGTGCAACTCCATAAGAATCACTACAATCATTGCAGAGATTGGGATTGATTGAGAATTTGCCGTTATTGTTTTTGGTAATCGCTGATGTGGGACAGTTAGACAAACATTTTTCACAAGCGATACATTGGTCAGTAATAGTGTAAGTCATGGTCTTACTCCTCCTTAAATTGCTTAATTACGATCTGGACTAATGAGACTAGGGAAGCAACCGCTATCGGTAGTAAAGTTAGTTTGACAGGGAGGTATATCGTAGTAGTCAGAACAATTAGTACAAAGACTGTGAGTAGGAGACAAAGTACTAGGTTGTTTTTTAATTACCTCTTGATAATCTTTAAACCAATAGCGATCGCTGGTCGGACTGTTCTGGGAAATGTTAATCATGGTTTTTTTTCCTCTGTCATTAGTCCTTCGTCCTCAGCCTTGATTAGTGACCAGCCCCTAATGACTAATGACCAATGACCAATGACCAGTGATTAATTATTAACAACAAACTGTTTGTAGTATTCCAAAGCAATTTTGTCGATAGTGTCATAGCCTTGAACTGGCTCTACTCCTGCTTCTTTGAGCATTCCTTGTGGGCAATCCCCAATCTTGGAAGCGAGTACAGCTTTGCAATCTTTAATCGCACCAATAATGTTATCTAAGGTTGCTTCTTCGCCGTAACCACCCTGACAATAGTGATCTACTTTGCGGTGTCCGACAAATTTGACTTCAACCCCATCAACTTCAAAGATTTGGAATTCTTTTGCATGACCGAAGTGCTGATTGACTACGCCACCACCTTTAGTTGCTACTGCAACGAGGATTTTCTCTCCTCTTGGTTGTTTCTTGGCTGCTCTTTCTGCTTTAGCAGCTTTCATGGCATCTTTAATCTGTTCGATACCTGCATGAACTTCTTGGCGTTTTTCCAGATTGTATTCTGGAGTCATCTCTAAGAATTTTTCTTTAGTAAATTCTTGAGAACGATCCTCACCCAATAAGCCTACTGCATCTGCACGACACTGGCGACAGTGGCGCATCATCTTCATGTTACCAGAACATTTATCCTGTAAAGCTTTTAATTCTTTGGGATTGGGTCCACGTTGTCCAGTCAAACCAAAGTAAGTACCGTGTTCGGGTGCAGAAATCAGAGGCATAATATTGTGTAAGAATGCACCTCTAGCACGAATTGCCTCATCTACTTCAACTAAGTGTTCGTCGTTAATCCCTGGAATCATTACAGAGTTAACTTTGCAGAGGATATCGGCTTCTTGTAGTGCTTGTAAGCCTTCCATCTGACGTTCGTGAAGTAACTGGGCTGCTTCTTCTCCTTTCCAACGTTTGCGTTGATAGCGCACCCAAGGATAGATTTGTGCTCCAACTTTGGGGTCAACCATATTAATAGTAATGGTGACGTGATCTACATTTAAGTCTTTGATGCGATCAACGTGATCGGGTAACATTAACCCATTAGTAGATAAGCAAAGTTTAATATCTGGTGCTTTGTCCGCTACCAATTCAAAGGTGCGGAAAGTTTGTTTGGGATTAGCTAAAGGATCACCAGGTCCAGCAATACCTAAAACTGTCATTTGCGGAATTTTTCCAGCAATTACCAATGCTTTGTGTGCTGCTTCTTCAGGTGTGAGTAGTTCGCTAACTACCCCTGGACGACTTTCATTGGCACAATCATACTTGCGATTGCAATAATTACACTGAATATTACAAGCTGGTGCGACTGCTACGTGCATCCGTGCATAGTGGTGGTGTGCATCTTCACTATAACAAGGATGTTTTTCGATTCTTTCTTGAATTTTAGGATCGATTTGTTGGGGTGTAGTAGAACTACAACCACAGCCTCCAGAAGACTTTTTAGCTTTAGTCTTAGATTCTGTTACTAAGGTAGTGCTGGTAGTTGGTGACATTGAATTGAATTCCGCAAATAAACTTATGTGGACTGAGACAGAAATTGAAAAATACTGAAATATCGAACTCTAAATTTCTCTTGGAAATAGGTGAGAATTTAATTTACTGTGTGTGAAACTCAGGTGTTCGATGACGTTATGAAAGTTATATCATTCAGATTTCGGCTGAATGTAAAACTTGCACTCGGTTAGTTTTATTGAATTACTTTAGGTTATACTCAACCCCTCAAACCCTTGAGTGATGAAGAGAATTTTTTTTTCGCGGGTATGGGTGTCTAGTATTTTAACGAGAGGTGGTTAGTATTTATTTCTCAAGGCTCTGGTATTTGTCCTACTCAACAGCTACCCTAGTCAACACTATAGCTAGAGCTAATTATAGCGATTTATATTATCTGAGATTTTGTTGCACTCAATTTGTGGTTTGTCTTTGGTTCTGGGTTAGATTGCCAATGACGAATAATTAATGACTGATACAAATATAACAATAAAATTGAATTTTGTATCTATTGTAACTTTTTTGAGTAGAAGTACCTCTTTTTCCCAAAGCAGACTAGGTTTAATATCAAGTAGTTATGCAAGGAATGGGGAATGGGGAATGGGGATTAGGGAATGGGGAGACCTTCGGTAGTCGCTTCGCGAGTGGGGCACCGAAGGAGACTTCATTACAAAGTCGATACGGACATCGCTTCGCACCCTTCACCGAACACGGTGAAGCCGTGCTCCCGCTCACCCGTGTCCTCCTCTTTTGGGTTCAATACCTAGATATATTAAGTCTCCTCCCGGGGGAAATGGGGAAATGGGGAAATGGGGAAATGGGGAATTAAGTAATAGGTATTTATTTTTCTTCATCCTTCTTACTGAATACTGTCTCCTGAATACTGTCTCCTGAATATTGATTACTAATAAAGAAAAAAAAACTGGAGTAGGCTTGTCAAACCTCTCCAAGAGTGTCACGGAATTCAATTTCTATTGCGGAATTCTGTTTCTGTCTCGAATCCGTATCTAAATTAACATTATTCTTTATCTGAGTTTGATATATCTCCCTCGATATTTGAAAAAGACAGTAACAAAAGCTACAGACCACATACTGACTGAGTTCCATCTTAGTGACTTCTGACCGCTTTATGAGTACCTAATTTTTAGCAGCAATATTTCGATTTATTTAAGAGTTTGACTGGGTTGTAGCCAAGATAACCTAGAGTACTAAATACTAATACCTTTACCGAACAATACTCAGACCTGTTGGAAAAAATACTAACCGCTATACCCCAAGAAAAACTTGTTAATGGCGCAAAACACTATCTGCTCTGAGTTTTAAACAAATAAGTGCAAATTAATAAATCTAATCAATCTAACCTTTATCCGTCGCCGAAGACAAAATTGAGGCTCTTGATATAAGCATTACATACAGTTAGTCATGAGTCGTTAGTTGTTGATCATTGGTTATTAGTCACTAGTCATTGGCAATTTAACTAAAAACACAAGACGAAAGACGAAAGAGAAATAACAACCCTTCACCACCAGAACCATGCAACAGCCACTAATTATTAACCAACAACTAGAGAGAAATTGCAGCAAGCAGAATCAATCTTTGGCAAATATACCTTGGCTGGCAAATCTCTGGTCAGATTTTAAGATTATCTTTGAGCGCGACCCAGCAGCTAATAATTGGCTAGAAATACTAATATGTTACCCTGGTGTTCATGCTATGGCATTACATCGAGTGGCTAACTGGCTATGGCATAACCGAGTTCCTCTATTACCCCGTTTGTTATCTCACTTGGGAAGATTTCTGACTGGGATTGAAATTCATCCTGGTGCAACTATCGGTAAAGGAGTATTTATCGATCACGGGATGGGGGTAGTAATTGGCGAGACTGCTATAGTAGGCGATTACTGTCTAATCTATCAAAATGTAACCCTCGGAGGAACTGGGAAACAAACAGGAAAACGCCATCCGACTTTAGGTAACAACGTTGTTGTTGGTGCAGGGGCAAAAGTTTTAGGAAATATTAATATTGGTAATAATGTTCGGGTTGGTGCAGGTTCTATTGTGCTGCGGAATGTACCAGATGATTGCACAGTAGTAGGAATTCCAGGTCGCATCGTCTCCCGTACTGGTCATGGCTGTCCCCTCGAACATGGCAAATTACCAGATCCAGAAGCAAAAATCATTCGTTCTTTACTCGAACGCATCGAGAGTTTGGAACAACAGATACAGAAAATATCCTTCTATCAACCTCAAAATCATGTATGAATCCACTCCTCCTGACACTTTTGTCAGTCAGGTTGCCAAGATCCATCGTGGCGATCGCTGGAGCGTCTATCGTCGCCTGCAAGAATTAAATATTCCTTGCTGGTGTCCTGAAGATGGAACGCTCTGGATAGAAATAGATCGTTGCATCCATGCTATCCTGCTCCGCAGTACCATACAGCAATTCGCGAGCACCCGCTCGGAATTAACCCAATGGTTAGAGCGATGCTACTCAACCGAAGTTTTCTCTATACCTAATAATTAGGAACTCAAACTTATGACACAAACACTAGTAGTTCAAGCTTTTGGAGAAGTTGCCAATAATCCTATTGGTTTAGACAAAGAAGTCGTAATTCCAGTATGTGAAGGCTTAAATCTTGCCCTAGCAAGTTTTCAAGCTCTATATCTGCAATACCAAAAGCATCATTTTGTAGTTGAAGGTTCGGAATTTTATTCGGTTCATCAATATTTTCAAGAAAGTTACGATGCTGTTGCTGGTCATGCTCATGAGATTGGGGAACGTTTAAATGGTTTGGGTGGAACTCCCGCAGCTAGCTTTAGTAAATTAGCAGAGCTTTGTTGCTTTACTCCCGAAGATGATGGCATCTTTAACTGTCGTCAGATGATCGAAAACGATCTAGCTGCTGAACAACAAATTATCGATCTGATTCGCCGTCAAGCAGCCCAAGCAGAGAGTGTAGGAGATCGCGCTACTCGTCACTTATACGAGCAAATTCTCCTAGCTACCGAAGAAAGAGCCTTCCATCTCGATCATTTCCTAGCTACTGACAGCCTCACCTTGGGGTTTGTAGGTAATGGCAATGGTAATTAATTAGGGCGTGTCATCAATTAGAAAAAAAGTGCTTTTTGACCCATTTTCACGACCTACTTTGTCGAAAAATAACCCAGATAGCTCTGCTATCGAGAACATTTTTCTCCTTGTATCTCGCAAAAATGGCTTCAAAAATCATCTTTCCCCTTAATTGATGACACACCCTAGATAGGCTGAAATTAATTAAGGGTTTGGTGAGATAGCAAGTTGGATTCTTTGACCCACTAAAAGCGACTACCAAACCCTTACCCTAAAAATCTGAGCCAGTAATCTTTAAGAGGAGTTGACGGTATCCTCTGCGGGAATTACTTTAACCAATGCCAACAGTGCGGAATTGAATATACCTATATCCCTGCATCTAGCGACAATAGGATTTAGTAACCCGACCAGAATTAGAGGAAGTGAGCCTAAGCTCCGTGATTTCACGGCGGATTATCTTCCATCGCATCTTTAACTGGTTGGAAGATGATCGCTCTCTACACTTTATAAATATTGAGGAACTGCAACTATGCCACCGATTCAGATTAACGATACAACTTTACGGGATGGAGAACAAGCAGCAGGAGTTGCTTTTACCGTAGCCGAAAAAGTTATCTTTGCTACCTTGATGGATGCTATTGGGGTACAAGAACTTGAAGTAGGTATCCCTGCAATGGGTAGTACCGAAGCGGACGCTATTACCGAGATTAATAACCTCGGACTAAAAACCTTACTTACTGGCTGGAATCGTGCGGTGCGCTCAGACATCGATGCTTCTCTTGCTTGTGGTTTACAACGGGTGCATATATCCGTTCCTGTCTCGGAAATTCAAATTGCTGTCAAGTTTCAAGGTAACTGTCAGTCAGTTTTTAAGAAACTGCGAGATACAATTAAGTATGCTTGCGATCGCGGTTTGTATATTTCTGTCGGTGGTGAAGACTCTTCCCGTGCAGATGAAAGCTTTTTACTGGATGTAGCTTTAGCTGCTCAAGATTGGGGAGCATCCCGTTTTCGTTTTTGCGATACGGTAGGAATTCTCGATCCTCTAACTACTTACAAAAAAGTACAGGAGCTAGTCAATAAACTAATTATTCCTGTAGAGATGCACACCCACAATGACTTTGGTATGGCAACAGCTAACGCTTTAGCAGGAATAAGAGCAGGAGCAACCTCTGTTAATACCACTGTCAATGGTTTGGGGGAAAGAGCTGGTAATGCTGCTCTAGAAGAAGTGGTTATGGCACTGAAACGCATCTATGGCATTAATATTGGTATTGACACTCGTAGATTTAAAGAAATATCTGAATTTGTAGTTAAAGCTTCTGGCTGCGATGTTCCTCCTTGGAAAGCAATCGTCGGTGAGAATGCCTTTGCTCATGAATCTGGCATCCACGGACATGGAGTGCTGCAAAATCCTGCTACTTACGAACCATTTACCCCCGAAGAAGTAGGACGAGAACGCCGTTTAGTAATCGGTAAGCATACTGGTAAACATCTAGTTACTAACCTCCTACAACAATACGGCATTGCTCTGACTCAAGCGGAAACGCGATCGCTGATAGATGCAGTGCGAAACTTATCCGTTGAGTTGAAACGCGGTTTAACCCCAGACGAATTATTAAATCTAATTCCTAAAACAAGTTTGGTCGAAGGTATTGCACCATAAAACGGTGCAGCCTGGGTCAACTTCGTCAAGTTAAGAGAATAGGCATTCTTGCAATAGATATAAATTTTGATTTTATATTTATTTATGCAGATAACGGTCTATTAATTATTTGTCCTTGGTCTTTGCCAAAAACTAATCATTGTACATTCTGTAAAGGCGCAAGCCTTGCGCAGATACTAACCACATTCTCACCATTAAAAGCCATGAAAGTAATGCTACACAAGAACGAACTAGGGCATTTATCAGTATATGTCCCTAAGAAAGATTTGGAAGAGGAAGTAGTGGAGCAAACCACTACTCCAGAAGGTAAAGTTTTAACCCTCGCTAATGGTTGGCAGTTGTCTTTCAAAGATATAACAGACGATATGAAACTTCCACAAACGTTAAATGCGAAGCGACTGTAATCAAGGCTTCAGTTAGAGTAAATCCTCTAAACATCTTAAAGAGATTTTTGCTCTGACTGTTGGTCAACGCTTGCGTTGACTGTATCTGAGCTTAGTATTTATTCCTCGTAAGAAGCCATAAATGCTAACTCAAAACAAAACACAACTAGTGGAGATTGAACTGTCATGTTAAAAGCATCTGATATCATGACTCAAGACGTAGGTACTATTCGTGGTTCTGCTACTGTAGCAGAAGCCGTTAAGTTGATGAAATTCAAAAACTTACGGGCTTTAATTGTTACTTTACGCAATAGCCAAGATGCCTACGGAATTGTTACCCACAGCGATGTTGTTAACAAGGTAGTGGCTTATGGTAAGGACGCGAAAACTATGCGCGTCTATGAAATCATGACCAAGCCTTGTATTGTAATCAATCCTGATTTGGGTGTTGAATATGTTGCCCGATTATTTGCCTTAACTAATATTCGGATCGCACCTGTAATTCAAGGAGATTTACTAGGGGTTGTTTCAGAAGCCGATATTCTTTATAAAGGCGATTTTCTGGAAAACCCCAAAGTACCTTTGCTGCGTCGAGAATTAGACAAAGCAATTGAAGAAGCGATCGCCATAGCTGAAGCTAAAGGTGCAAGTTCAACTGAGTGCATTGATGCTTGGGCTTTGGTAGAAGATTTGGAAGCAGAAGCAACTTATCAAGAAGGAGCAAAATCACCAGATACTACTCCTTTCCAACAGTTTTGCTTAGATCATCCAGAAATTCTCAAGGTTCGTCACGAAAAGGCTGAATCTGCGATCGCTTAACGATTTAACTAAGTAGGGACATTATCTGTCAATGTCTCTACTTTTTGACTACAAGGAGAACACACATGGCTACACTAACTGGTTTAACTAAAGGTGGATTGGCTTGGGAACCACGATTTGTTACAGCAATTGACAAAGATACTTGTCTCGGCTGTGGCAGATGTTTTAAAGTCTGCGGTCGTAATGTCTTAATGTTACAACCAATGAATGAATTTGGGGAATTCATCGATGAAGATGATGACGATGATATCGAACGCCAAGTAATGACCGTTGCTAATCCCGAAAATTGTATTGGTTGTGAAGCTTGCGCTCGTATTTGTCCCAAAAAATGTCATACTCACGAGCCTTTGCCTGCCTAACTTAAATTAAAAATGAAGTGATCGCCATGGGCAGCAACATTATCAGAGAACAATCTCAAAATCTGTCACTCAAAATCTGTCATTGCTGCCCAACATAAATTTCTCGGCATTGCTGAATCAGTAATGATGGGATGAAAGAGCGCGATACTGAAATATAACAATAACAAATTTACTTCAGTACTGGGTCACATCCCTACTAACAACCATTCACCCCTACAACTAACTGCTAACTACTAACAGCCTTGACCATGAATGATTCAGAACGTATCCGAGACGAGATTATCACGATCCTAGTCCTAATAGTTACACTGGTTGTTACCTCTAGCAATCTCAACCCACAGTCATTAGAAGATCAATCTTTGGCTGACAGATTGCCACAAAAAGAAGCGATTAATTAAGAGTTTTTTGTTATTAGTTGTTTCTATCAATGACTAATGATTTGAAAAGTAACGGTTTAAAAAGTTTTTAACCTTGCTTTTTATTAATAGTCAATAATTTACGAAATTTATTGAGAAAGTATCCTTAATAATAGTTCTATATTTGGCTCTAATCCTTGAATTAATAGGGATTAAGGCGAATTATTAATTTTACGTGAATAAAAACTAATTGAAAATAATTAGTAGTTAATGTATCTATAAAGACAACAAAACTAACAGGAGTTGGCATCATGAAAAAAATTGGAATTTTTTATGGCAGTACTGCGGGTGTAACAGCAGAAATTGCCGAGAAACTAGCAGAACACTTCGATGAAGACTTATGCGATCTCTACAACATGGAAGAAGATTTCGACGACTTTGACGATATGCTGCAATACGATTACTTGCTGCTAGGGTCTTCTACTTGGGGTTCTGGCGAGGTACAAAATGATTGGCGCGATCCTTTAGTGGATATGGAAGATGAAAAACCCGATTTTACAGGGAAAAAAGTTGCTTTTTTTGGTGCGGGAGATTGTGGAACTCACGGCGAGAATTTTGTCAGTGCTTTAGGAATTTTGTATGACTATTTCAAAGCAGCAGGTGCAACCATAGTCGGAGATGTTCCTACTGACGATTATACTTTTAACTATTCTTTTGCAGTGCGCGACGGTAAGTTTGTGGGATTACCTATTGATGAGGTCAATGAAAGCGAAAAAACCGAAGAGCGTATCGAAAATTGGGTTGAAACTTTACGCTCGCATTTTCCTCAGTAATCAAATGTAGGGCATTGCTGAAGGAGCTACCATTAATTTTCAGCAACGCCGACTAATGACGAAAACTTATGCGATCGTAACTATATTAAGTTATGCAAACTATTCAAAACCAGTTTTCCTGGTGTGATGTCGAACCAGAAATCAAACAATTATTGCTCTTAGCTAGCGAAAATTGGCAAAATACAGGTTTAGCTGAAAAATACATCAGGGAAGCTTTGTCTAGAGCAGGAAATAATCTCGATGTTCTAGTTGGAGCCTATCGCTTCTTTTTCTACAAACATCAACCAGCAGTTGCTTTGTCAATTGCCCAACAAGTTCTACAGTTAATCACGACTCAAGAAAATTTACCAGTTGATTGGTCGCAACTTAAGCCAATTCTGGTAACTCGCAAACAAGAACCCAATATCAGACTATATCTTAATGCCTATGCTGCGACTGGTTTAGTTCTTGCCCAGCTTGGCAAAATTGAGCAAGCTAAACTAGTTAGCGAAAGAGTCAAAGAAATTGATGATAACCGCGAGTTTTGCGCTACAACGGTATTTGAAGTCATCACGCGCGAGCCTGATGAAGAAGATTAACTTTTTAGCAATCCCCTAACCACTGTACAGACTACCCGTCGGGTCGTATCTAACACTAACCACGTTCCAACCAACAAGGAATAACCAATGACATCAACTATTGATAATCAACGACAAGAAGAATATTTCAAATTAATCGAACGCCTACTCCGTTGTCCCAATGGCAAAGAACCAGAAGTTTTAGATGCTAGTGCAGACTTGATTGATGAAAATTTTATCAGAACTATCATGCAGGTAGCCACAGTTATGGCGCACGAAAACAATCAAGAAGGGTCTAAATTCCTGATCTTTATCGCTCGTCAACTTTCCAAACAATTGGGCTTTTATCCAGATTTATCAACCGAATCATAAGTAGGTAAGCTTCAACTAAAACCTATGTAAGTAGGCAAAATTATTTGTATATTGACGAAGTCGAAGGAGGCTTTCACCTATCATTTGCGGAATACCTTCGACTACTCACTTATATTTCCCTCTTGCCTATTGCCTCTTGCCTATCTCGACCAAATGTTAAATTAATTTTGCACAGGTACTTATGATCGTAACTAAAACACTCAGCCAAACTACAGAAATCTGGCTGCAAAAAAAGGGCTATAGTGCCGACAATTTAGATGAGCGAAAGAACAATGGTACGACAGCCTTAATAGTTGCTAGTCGGGAAGGGGCGATGGATATCGTGGCAGATTTACAGAAGAGCGATATTAACATCAACCTTCAAAATAATGATGGTAACAACGCTCTCTGGTTTGCTTGTTTTGGCAACCATCTCGATCTAATGGGGTTGCTGATTAATGCTGGTATCGATCTTGACAATCAAAATGATAACGGCGTAAGCGTCTTAATGTATGCTGCTTCAGCAGGAAAAACGGACGCGGTAAAACTTTTGTTAGAAGCAGGAGCAAATCCTCATCTAAAAAACCTGGACGATTTTAGGGCAATAGATTTTTCTAGCACTATAGAAATTCTCCAAATATTGCGTCAATGCAAGGGATGAGAAATAGGGAAGAGGGAATAGGGAGATAGGGGATTAGAGGAAGATAATCAACCACGTTTCTACTAACCATTAACCACTAACCACTTTCCTATTAACCACTAAGTACTAACCACGCTCTCGGGCGCAACCTTTGCGCCCTTACTTATCCATGATTCAGCAATTAGAAACAGTAGGTAAAAAGTTTCACGATGCTACCAAGCATTCTCCTTTATCGGTGATGCTCGATCCTAATTATGTGGATGGGTCAACTCAGCCTACTGCTTTTAAAAGCTATCCTCATTTCTATCGTCGCTTTCCGTTAGATGAAAATAATCCTACACATAACTTTATTCGTTTAACTAGTGCGATTACTTTTGAAAAAAAATACAAATATGACTCGTATCAGTTGAGAGTCAATCCCTCAGCAGGAGCATTATATCCTACCGAAGTTTACCTTCAAATTCGGGGAATTAAAGGTATTATCGACGGTATTTATCATCTGGAAGTAGCTACCAATTCATTAACTTTAATCTATGAATTAATTGATGATGGTTTAGAAAGTTATATATTACCCAATTGCTTAGTTAAAGGTTTTATCTTTTTAGTTAGTTGTGCTTATTATCGTTCTAGTTGGAAATATAAACAGAGAAGTCTGCGCTATTGTTTTTTAGATAGTGGACACCATGTAGGCGCGATAGAAGCTGCTGCTTATTTATATCAGAAAGCTATCCAAGTTATCTTTGATTTTGATAAAGTTGCTCTTAATAACGACCTGGGATTTGAAAATAAAGAGTTTGTTACTGCCAGCGTTATTTCTGGAGAAATTAAGCCCAAAACTGTCCGTAAATTGCGATCGCAACTCCCTTTTGTTTCCCCCACTGACTATTTTGAAGTTAATCCTTTTATCGAAGCAGGATATAAAAATACAGTTTTAACGAAGTCAAGTGGGCTTCCGCCGTCTTACGGCGGAGTACCTTGGACTAGTCCAGAAAAAAATTTATTTTATAATGGTAATATAGTTTCTCAAAGCCCATCATTTAATTGTCAGCCCGAACAATTTTTAAACACAATTCTCACTAGAAGATCGGCAAGAGCTTTTAAACGTGGTGCGATTTCTCAGTCAGAATGGAAGCAAATTTGGCATTGTTTAAAACAGTCTTTAGCCACAGCAAGTAAAGAAGAAATTGAAATATATTTAGTAATTAATTGCGTTGAGGAAATGGAGTCAGGTTTATACCGAGAACTTCAGCTACTTAAAAGGGGAGATTTTAGCGAACAAGCTAAGTATTTATGCGTCAATCAAGCACTAGCTAGAGATAGTGCCGTAACTTTATTTTTAACCTCTACTTATAGTAATTATCAAACAGCTATGCAATCTGCTGGTTGGCTCGGACAAAGACTTTATTTAATTAGTAATTATTTAGGTATTGGCTGTAGCGGAATTGGAGCTTATCACGATGATGAAACTCAAGAATTCTTAAAAACCAATAAAGATATTCTCTATGCTCTGGCGATCGGTCGTTAGTAGTTAGTAGTTAGTAGTTAGTAGTTAGTAGTTAGTAGTTAATAGTTAGTAGTTAATAGTTAGTAGTTAGTCATTAGTCATTAGTCATTAGTCATTAGTTATTGGAAACAATCATGGTACAAGTTATTTTTTATGAAAAACCAGGCTGTATTAATAATGGCAAACAGAAAGCTCTGTTATCGGCTGCGGGACAGGAAGTAGTTGCTTACAATCTGCTGACAACCCCCTGGACAGTTGAAAGCTTACGCCCTTTTTTCGGCGATCGCCCTGTAACTGAGTGGTTTAATAAAACTGCACCTTTAGTAAAATCGGGGGAGGTAGTCCCTGAAAATTTGGATGAAGAGAGGGCATTAGAGTTAATGATTCAATATCCTCTATTGATTCGTCGCCCCCTCATTCAAGTAGGAAATATTCGTCAAGTGGGATTTGAGCAAGCGAAAATTGATGCTTGGATTGGTTTAGCACCTGCGAATATGGTTGAGGATTTAGAAACTTGTCCTCAAAATCATTAAATTGTTAGTAGGGTTAATTCATTAATTACCCCTACAGTTGGAGTCTGAATTAGTTAGTGTGTGGTTAGAAGTAATGAATGGAATTACTTATTATTCCTCTATCTCTAATATTTTCTGTAGCTTAAGGCGATCGCCTGGTTTAACAGAAAAACGACTATTTTCGATATCTCGAATCCAGCTTTGGCTTTTACCTAATAGTTGTGCCAATTTTCTCTGGCTAATTCCTAGACGTTTTCTAGCACTGGCAATTTGTTCAGCAGTAAGATTAGATGAGGTTTGAGTGCGATTTTGGCGACGGGTTTTGCGTTGTTTTTTGTTTTCCCAACGAGATAGTTGTTTATCCCATTCTGGAGGCAATTCAAAATGGAGAATACGAGCCTTCATTAATAAGTTCCATTTTCCTGGAGGAGCAGAATCAGTAATGCTAATTTCATTGCAACCATCGTTAATCCAAAACTCCATTGCTTCGTCTGCATCATCAGGAATAGCAGCTAATCTCGCCCACAAAGGCTGAATTTTAGTGGGGTAGGTAACGGGATCAAAAATAGGTTTGATTTGATAATGGTTGAGGACTTCTAAGTCACTCTCAAACCTGCGTAACAACCGCTTTCTTTTGTCTCGATTTAAAGCAGCTTCTCTGACTTTGGCTTCTCCATATGCTACATACATTAACCTGGGGACGGTAATACGCTGTTGTTTACCCATTTTGGTTTTAAACAGTAGCCATAGCATCATCCTTACTGTACCTTCGTGTTGATGCCAAATAGTCATGACTGTAGTTAACAAGAATTTGGGCAAAGTGCCGTATTGATAGTAAGCGACGTATTTTTTATATCCTTGTTTGTTGAGAAAATATTTCGCCCACATTCCTGCTCTGATTCTAAAAGTCATACCTACAAGATGTTTATAGCCTTGGGCATCTTCTTGAAAGTGGTTATCAATCGCCTCTAAATGCCAAATAGGGTCTTCTGGTACAGAAAAAGAGGCAATTTTACCTTGTCGAGGCCAATCAATAGTAGTAAGAAGTTTACAAGTTTGTTGGACTAGAGTTTTAATCAGAGTCAGTTTGGCTGCTTTACTCAGGTCTTTACGTTTATCTAAGCCCAAATAAGTTTCAATTTGCTTATTATCGAGGGCGAATTCTTGTTCCCAAGGTCGTTCTAGGGCAGTAACATAAGCAGCGAATATTAAATGAATACAAGCTGCACGGATCTCCATTGATTCCAGAGTAGGGGCAGCATCTTTCTGGTTTAAAGTCTGGGTCATATCTCCATTGGTATCGTCACTGAGACGAAACTCAATCTTTCCTTTTCCCTGTTTAACCTGACGCTCAAAATAAATCTTGCCATTATCATCGGTTTGCCAAGGAAGACTCGCTCCCTTTGCTAGTAAATTGCAAGCTTCCCAAATCACCATTGAAGAGGCGATCGGGTTATTATGACCGTTAGCAAAAAGATGATGAATATTTAAAATCCTTGGTTCAGCTTTATATCTGCCTTTTTTAGCAGGTAAGGGAAGAGGCAAATTATCAGGACAACTAGTGACACATAGAGGTTTAGAATCTTGATCTTCACAGTTATTGCATAGACCTGGTTCTACCCAATGCTCGTTATTTTCATCTATTTGAATTGCACCTGTCGGACATTTAGGTAAGCAGACACCACAATGGACGCAACTTGGGGGAATCGTATAAGCCATAGCCAGTTTCCTCTTAGGACTCTTTTCTATTCACAAAAAATAGATGTAAAATCTGGAATTATTTAACGCCTAAATAGCAAGCTCAATCCATATAAATTCAATCCATGTCAACAAATAATGACATCGAACATCTTGAATAATGGGTTAAAATTCCATAATAAATTTCATCTAGTTTTAGAGCTAAGAATGCTAAATTTATAAGGTCGTCATAAGAAGGGAAAACCCTAGGCAATTGTGACGACTGTTTCAGCATTATCCCATTGCTCTGTTAAAACTAGAAGTTTTTAAGATAATCTTTCGGGGGAGGAGGTAATTGAGATGCAACCGTTATGAGTACAACTCATCTAATGAAGGCGCACCTTTGGAGAAACGGTGATTAGGACAACTTACCAATAGGGAAAATCCATTACTTTCTTTTATCGATAAAACTCCAGTTTCCGCTTCACGGAGAGGGTAGAACTTTTTTCATTAGTAACCATTACTCTGCCGTAACAACGACAAAGCCTTGCTAATTTTTTGTCAATGCTATGAGAACAATTTGCTTGAGATATATTACCTGTAAATATTGACACAAGCTTTTTGATTATTTTGTTAAATTTGATAGATTTTATCTAGTTTAATTGATTCTTTATTTTTTATTTATATTTACTTTTGCTGGCTCTTAATATATCAAGTATATTACTTAACCTAGTTAATAATAATACAGAATTTGATTTTATTATATGGAGTCACTAAAAATTTAACCACAATAATTCAACTAGATTTAATTATTAATAATTAAATTAGTATTAATTAGAATTGAATATAGCTTACTGAGTGAATTTAATTTCACTTTTTCTCTTTTTTGATATTTTTATCTAGTTTTGGCAAGTTTGGTACCCACTCTCTAATTAACTCTCTGATTACATCATTCATAGATATGTGAACCTCCTCACAATAAGTTTTAAGCTTCATATATTCTCTGTCTGTTAATCTCAAACTAAATCTTTTCATGGTATTCAAATGACATCAGCTTGATGTTACCCAATAGGGATCAAACTCAGCCTTACTGTGCTGTGAGAAAATGAATCCTGCTCTAATTCTTGGTCAAGATTTTGGGTACAAGATTTGGAGGTAATGGTATCAAAATGACACCATTTTGACGCTAATATTTTTCTCAATTCAAAATCTTCAGTCTTTCCGACCTAGAGATTTATTAATATTATTAATATCATGAACACTCTAATATACTTAAAGTAATTAATCCCATTGAGCTTAATTAATATTAATTAATAATGTACTCAAATAGTACAAAGGTTAATTGGTAAGGTCGAGATATTTACCTTGCAATAGAGAAATCAGTATTTCTGAGTGGAAGACGTGAGTATTCTAAGAGTGGGAGATGAGTATATGAATTACCCCTACACAGACTATGTCATAACCTAAATTTGTATAGCTATAGACTAAATCCTGTTTAGAGAAACCACTCAAAAGTTGTGATGAGCCAGTCCGCAGACCGCAGAAGGCAAAAGGGATTAAGCTTATTTAATCTTCCCTATATAAAAGTTGGTGAAAAGAATCGGATTTAGTATTAAACTCATTTATTAGCTTCTATTTTCCCCACACTCCAAACCCCATACCCCACACCCTATCTTGTTTTTAGACTGGCAACTCAGCCCGTCAACTCTTGAAATTAAAATACCTATATATCAAGCAGAAATACTAACATCCCTACTCCCAAGCAAATCTAGAATTGTTTAGCATCAATGGTTTGAACCATGTGAGTATCAATTTAATTAATCTGAATAAATCAAAATTCTCTTTGATGCTTCTGATATAAACAAATAACATCAAAAATTATTGGAAGCTAGAAGAGGTAAGATTATGCTCTCTTTCATTGTGGGATTAGGCTTTATTCTGTTAGGAGTATTGCCCTATGGTTATATAAATTTCTGGTTATTAAAAGATTATAAAAAATTTCAAGTCGTAGAGTATCACGTTTCAAAGGTAAAAAAATAGTTCTTTTGTACGGATTTCTAATTAAATACTTTCCGAAAACAGGAAATAAAGAGAATTGAAACTTGATTTTTGCCCCTTGTCTAATAGATAAGACGATCGCGAAATTGAACAGACTAAGAACACTTCACACTGCTCTACCTTAGCCAACAGCTTACTATCGTCAACTGAACGTAGGGCAACCAATTGGAGAAAATAATGAGTACCAAAAACTTTGCTACAATCGACGGCAATGAGGCTGTTGCCCGCGTCGCTTACCAACTAAATGAAGTAATAGCTATCTATCCGATTACTCCTTCTTCCCCTATGGGAGAATGGGCTGATGCTTGGTCAGCAGAAGGTCGCCCCAATCTCTGGGGAACTGTACCTAGTGTAGTGGAGATGCAATCAGAAGGTGGAGCAGCAGGAGCGATACACGGAGCATTGCAAACAGGCTCTTTAACCACTACATTTACTGCATCTCAGGGTTTGTTGTTAATGCTCCCCAACCTCTACAAAATAGCTGGGGAATTAACTAGTGCTGTAATTCATGTAGCAGCGCGATCGCTTGCTGCTCAAGCACTATCAATTTTTGGCGATCACAGTGATGTAATGGCAGCCCGCGCTACAGGTTTTGCCTTGCTGTGTTCTGCTTCTGTACAAGAGGCACAGGATTTTGCCCTAATTTCTCATGCTGCTACTTTATCCGCACGAGTACCGTTTATTCACTTCTTTGACGGTTTTCGCACCTCTCACGAAATTCAAAAAATCGAATTACTTGCACAAAGCGATCTGCAAGCTTTAATCGATGATAAGCTAGTTTTTGCACATCGTGATCGCGCTTTGACTCCAGACCATCCCGTAGTCAGAGGGACTGCTCAAAACCCTGACGTTTATTTTCAAGCCCGTGAAAGCGTTAATCCTTTTTACGCTAATTGTCCTGAAATTGTCCAACAGGCAATGGACAAACTAGGAGAAAAAACAGGACGATATTATCAGTTATATGAATATCACGGAGCAGAAGACGCAGAAAGAGTTATTGTCTTAATGGGTTCAGGTTGCGAAACAGTGCAACAAACCGTTGATTTCCTTAACGAAACAACAACAACTAAGGTAGGGGTTCTTAAAGTACGCCTATATCGTCCTTTTGATGCTTCAAGATTCGTTGCTGCATTACCCAAAACAGTTAAGCGCATCGCCGTCTTGGATCGCACCAAAGAACCAGGTAGTCTTGGAGAACCCCTTTATTTAGACGTTGTAACAGCATTATCCGAATGTTGGGAGGAATATTTATCCTCATTCCCCAAAGTAGTTGGGGGTCGTTATGGATTATCTTCTAAAGAATTCAATCCCGCAATGATTAAGGGAATTTTTGATAATCTCGACCAAGAGCAGCCACAAAATCACTTCACCATCGGCATTAACGACGACCTCAGCCAAACTTCTCTTACTTTCGATGCCAATTTCTCCATCGAACCTGATACTGTCTTTAGAGCTATGTTCTACGGCTTGGGTTCTGATGGTACTGTGGGTGCTAACAAAAACACCATCAAAATTATTGGCACAGAAACTGATAACTATGCCCAAGGCTACTTTGTCTATGATTCTAAGAAGTCTGGTGCTGTTACTGTTTCTCACTTACGTTTCGGACTCAAGCCAATTTACTCCCCCTATCTAATTGATCGCGCTAACTTTGTTGGCTGTCACCAGTGGGCATTTATCGAGAAACTAGACTTGCTAGAAAAGGCTGCTGCGGGTGCGACTTTCCTCCTCAACAGTCCCTACGAACCAGATGAAGTCTGGAATTATTTACCCATACAGTTACAAGAGCAAATTGTCCGCAACCAAATTAAATTCTATGTTATTAATGCTGATCGGGTTGCTCAAAATAGTGGTATGGGTGGCAGGATCAATACTATCTTGCAAACTTGTTTCTTTGCCCTAGCTGAAGTTTTACCCCAAGCAGAAGCGATCGCAAAAATCAAACAAGCCATTAAAAAAACCTACGGCAAAAAAGGAGAAGAAGTTGTCCAGAAAAATCTCAAAGCCGTAGATGCTACCCTAGAGAATCTTTATCAGGTTAACATCCCGAATCAGCCAGTTTTGCCCCTATCTGCTCAAAATACCGCAGCATCTCACCCTACTACCGATGCTCCCCCATTTGTCCGAGAAGTTATCGGTAAAATGATCTCCCATCACGGTGATGAACTACCTGTAAGTGCTTTACCCTGTGATGGAACTTATCCCACTGGTACAGCAAAATGGGAAAAACGTAACATTGCCCAGTTTATTCCTGTGTGGGAAGCAGATCTTTGTGTTCAATGCAATAAGTGTGTTACAGTTTGTCCCCATAGTGCAATTCGCAGTAAAACTTACCAACCAGAAAAATTAGAGTCAGCACCAGCTACATTTAAAGCAGCAGCAGCTAGAGATAAAGACTTTAAAGGTCAAAACTTCACCATTCAAGTCGCGCCAGAAGATTGTACAGGGTGCGCCGTCTGTATAGATGTTTGTCCTGCTAAAGATAAAAGCGACCCTACCCGCAAAGCAATAAATCTCGAACCTCAGCTACCTCTAAGAGAACAAGAACGAGCTAATTGGGATTTCTTCCTCAATCTGCCCCTACCAGACCGTCGTGCCCTCAAACTCAACCAAATTCGGCAACAACAACAAGAAGAACCCTTGTTTGAGTTTTCTGGTGCTTGTGCTGGTTGTGGGGAAACCCCTTATCTAAAAATGGTAACTCAGTTATTTGGCGATCGCATGGTGGTAGCCAATGCTACTGGATGTTCCTCAATCTACGGAGGAAATTTACCTACTACCCCCTGGACGCAAAATGCCCAAGGACAAGGACCAGCCTGGGCTAATAGCTTGTTTGAAGACAATGCAGAATTCGGTTTAGGCTTCCGAGTCTCAATCGATAAACATACTCACTTTGCTTCAGAACTATTACAAACATTAGCAGGAGAATTAGGAGACAATTTAGTTACAAGTCTGCTAAATAATGCTCAAAAATCAGAAGCAGATATTTACCAACAGCGGGAGGGTGTTGCTCAACTTAAACAAAAGCTTCAAGAACTACTAACTACTAACGACTATCCACTAACCAGCAAAGCCCAACAACTTTTGAGCCTAGCAGACTATTTAGTCAAGAAAAGCGTCTGGATTATTGGCGGTGATGGTTGGGCTTATGATATTGGTTACGGTGGTTTAGATCATGTCATTGCTAGTGGGCGTAATGTAAACATTTTAGTGATGGATACAGAAGTCTATTCCAATACTGGTGGTCAATCCTCCAAAGCCACACCCAGAGGTGCAGTAGCTAAATTTGCTGCCAGTGGTAAGCCAGCAGCGAAAAAAGACTTAGGTTTAATTGCGATGACCTATGGTAATGTCTATGTTGCCAGTATTGCTATGGGAGCTAAACCAGAACAAACTCTAAAAACCTTTTTAGAGGCAGAAGCTTACGAAGGACCATCCCTAATTATTGCCTACAGTCATTGTATTGCTCATGGAATTAACATGAAGACAGCCATGACCCATCAAAAATCTTTAGTAGATAGCGGTCGTTGGTTGCTCTATCGTTACAATCCTGACCTCAAAGAAGCTGGTAAAAATCCTTTACGACTAGATAGCAGTCAGCCAAAAGTGAAAATCGATCAATCTGTCTATGCTGAAAATCGGTTCAAAATGTTAGCTAAAGCTGACCCAGACCATGCCAAACTGCTCCTAGAAGAGTATCAAGAAGATGTTACTACTCGTTGGCAGATGTATGAATATTTAGCAGCAAGATAGCCTCAGTTTCTCAAGGATGAGGAATTAAGCATAAGGTATGGGGAGCGCGGATTTGCTCCCCTTCCTCATTCAACCTTCTTTCAGAATTCCTCCCGCTCTCACCTTATCAGGTAGAGAGCGGGAGGAATTCTGAGCAGGGTCTATGATACACACAAGCCATTACTCCTTTTTAGCATTTGAGTTTTTGAGGCTGAAAACTGACCTAATCTTTTCCAGTTAAGGTCATAAATACTAACTACTTTATTAGGCTCTGAGTAGCCACCAATGTAGCCTTTTACTGTTTTCTTGCCTTTGGTAGCAATTACCTTATCACCACTTCGGAATCCAAACGGTGTAACAGTTCCACCTTTACGCTTTCTAAACCCACCTGTACTGGGATTCTCAAAGTGTAGTTGTCTTCTGTATAGCTGAGGACGAGAAATAATTTTGAATGGCGCATCAGTTAATTGAATCGACCCAACCCAATGATGTCCTCTAGATTTTGTAGTATGAAAAGTTTTGTACTGCATAAATCTACTAGCGCCAAGAGCTATGGCATCGTTAGCATGGGTAGTTACATCTTGAACCGACTTGTCTTTTTTATTTTTCTCCAATCCCAAGTTTTTTCTAAGAATGCTAGTTTTCCATCCTTCTAAGGTATGAATAAGAGCAATTTTAGATAACTGTTCGAGCATCCATTTCTGCCCTAGCATAACAGGGCTAAAACCTTTATCACCTCTAGCTTTAACATATTCGTAAACTATGTCTTTGATAGGAAATAGTTTAACTAACTCTTTGACGATTCTTAACTCTAGCTGACGATTGGCGCGAATAGAAGGAGGTAATTTGTTACCTCTTCGATTATCAAATCGTTTTTGTCTGTGCGCTCTTTGAGCAAAAGTGACATTACGATTGATTCGTCTTCCTCGTCTAGCTCTACGTAATATCTTTTGAGTTTGTTTTCTAGCTACAACTCGCTTGAATGGCAAACAAACATGAGCGGTAAACAGCACAGCTTTTTTACTAGCTGCTGCTATTCCGCTAAATAGCTTTCCTGGATCGATACCTACTACAATATCCTGAGTTTCAGTACCAGAGGGTTCTATAAGTAGCTGAACGCCAAAAATGTTTAGGTCGTTCCATACTGGTTTGGCTTTACCTGAAGCAATCCATTTTCTGGCACGAACAGAAGTTGTGGGCATAAGCGGTTTTCCTTCAGGCGATAAAACTGGTACTCTTATCTTTTTTGTCATGGGTATAACCCCTAATATTAGTTGTGTGTCCCTTCCAGCACCTAATCCAAAATGTCCTCTCTTAAAGCGACTACTCCCAGTAGTCTTGCAGTTTGTCCGAACGAGGGAGAAGTTCGGAAGTGCGTATCAGAATTAGGCTCATGCTGTAGTGCAATCCTTAGTTGCTAACTGGGTTTAGCAAGCCCGCTCTCTATCCGTAGGATGAGAGTCGGGTGATTGACTGTGAGGCAAGATAAGAATTACGATCTCCCAGGAAATCAATTTCGGAGTCTGGTGATAGTAAATCGCTTCAAACCGAATAATAATAAAGCTTTTAGTCTATTTTAATAGACTTGATTGTTTGAGACGTAAAATTCATTTTACGGCAGATTATAGGATAAATATCAAGTAGCAAGTAGGTATTTATCCTTCCTCATCCAGAATCCAGAATTCAGAATCCTTGGGAATACCCAAACTATTAAAATTTAGAACTTGAATGTAGTTCTTAACGCAGCGATGAAGATATCATCATTGTCATTACTTTGGTTAGGACTAGTGAGCCAGACGACACCAGGAGTGATAGATATATTGTCATTGAGTTGATATCTGTAGAAAGCTTCGATGTGAAAGGGTACATTATCATCTTCAGGATCATCATCGTTAATTTGAGTAACGTAAGGTTCTGCACCAACAATAACTGCACCCAAGTTACCCTCTTTACCCAAGTCAGGAAATACTAAAGCACCTGCATAGTTAAGAATTTCTTTTTCACTATTATCATCAACAGTATCAACGTCAGTGTAACTAAACCAACCCCGCAAACTAATACCAGAAGTTATATCCCATTGGAATTGACCACCAATAGTATCGTTAGTGGTAGGCGCGCCTAAACTGCTATTAGCAAGGTTAGTTCCCGTACCACCCCAGAGAGTAGTACCACCAGTAGTATCATAACCACGCAAGTAAGTAACACCAAGCTTAACAGAATCTACAGGCTTAAGTACCACCTGACCCAGAGCAGAGTATGTACCGTTAAATAAACCAGCACCCTCACTAGGATTGCTACCATTAGGAGCAATGTAACCAGCAGAGATTTCTGCTATCTTACCGAAACTATATCGTAAGCCGATACCAGTAGAAGAACGAGAGATACCATGACGATATATAGGACTCCTTTCTGAGAAGCGAGTTAAAGCACCATTAGCACCACCACCAGTATTTAATCCATCGTTGAAAACATCTGCATAGAAATGGTGTGCAGCTAAAACCGCCATTGTCGTGATTTTCAGCTTACCAACGTTGAAGTTGTAGTGTAAGCGGTCAACAACAACATTGTTTCCTCCTGGTCCATCATGGGCGAAACGACCCTCTCTTGTTCCTGTTTCATCTTGGAAAGAGTTGGCAATATTACCAGCAGTCAAGCGAGTAATTAAAGAGTCTTTTCCTGTAAAACTACTGACTAGTTGGAGTCGGATTTTATCGGTAAAGACTACTTGAGAATCAAAATCATCCCCAAAGGCTTGAGCTAGAGTAAAAGCTACTTCCCCTTGGAGTTTAGTAGTGGTAGAAAAACTATTATCTTCTAGGAAAGCAGTACGACTTTCGAGACTATCAATTCTGCCATCGATAGCAGCTAATTCCGCCTCAAATTCTTGGGTTAAGCGATTGATAGTCTCAATATCTTCTCTAATCACCGCTTCCGAAGAAGCAATTAAACGTTCGATTTGATTGAGGCAGCTATTTAACCCTGCTGCAAATTCATAGCGAGATAAAGCTTTATTTCCTCGATAGCTCTGATTGGGATAACCTGCAATACAACCATAACGATCTACCAAGCTGCGTAATGCTTCATAAGCCCAACTCTCAAAAGAGACATCTCTTAACTGATTGACGTTTGTCACCTGACTCATCGAATCACTAGTTAAATCGTCTCCATTGCCATAGAGGGGATCGATATATTCTAGAGAGTCTAAATAATAGTCTGATAAATCTCGCTCTTGAGCAGATACTACACTACCAGACATGAACAATGCTGCTCCAACTAATGCTGAACTACTCAGCACAGAAGGTTTGATCTTAGATATCATTGGTACTTTTTCCTCACACCTAAAATTAAGGAATTGCTGATATAGCAAACCTTGAATATTCTTTCTGTTATTTTCTTAACTGAAAGAAAATACCATCTTAATACTTAAATATTTTCTCTAGCTACAATAATTTTTGTATGAATTAATACAAAATAATTACCCTGATGCAATTAAAGAATATTTTGAATGCACTTATAGATTTTCCTTTGACCTTTCTCTAGAAATCTTCACACCTAATACCCCCATTATTAAAAGTGCCAAAAGAGAATCTGGTTCAGGTATTGCTGTAGAGGGGGGTGCTAAGACAGAAAATAGCTCACTAGCATCAAAGGGGAGATGGTCAAAACTAGCATCAAGAGAAACTAAGGCATTGGGAGGCAATCCTTCCACAGCAACCGTTTGTCCCTGACTTTTACTCGGAGGCGAATCTACATTAATCTCGATGTGTAAGGGTACTTCCTTAGAAAAATCAGTTTCACTTAGATTCACCGCAGCAACCATATCCCACAACGGATTAGGATTGAGATCATCACCGACTACTACTAGGAAAAAATCTAGAAACTCCGCAGCTACAGTACTTTCTGGCGTGCCAAAGTCTAGCCAGGCTTGGTAATCCTCTCGGGTAAATTCAATCTGATTTGTGGCATCTAACGGCATCATTTGAATCTTCAATCCTCTTGCTCCTGCTTCAAACACTTCTGCTGCTGCTAAGGGATCAACCCAGATATTAAACTCGGCAACTTTATTGGTGGAAAAAGGCGGTTCAGAGGTCACTTCTAAATTACCTGGGACAAATACCGCACCTCCCATAGTTTGCAAAACTGAAATGTTATCGACGATTGAGGGATCAATTCTTAAGGCTTCAGCAATATTGGTCAGCGACCCCATTGAAAGGATGGCTACTGGCTCAGGTGAGTTGTTAACTGTTTCGACAATTAGTTCGGCAGCAGTGGTAAATTCAAGGTCTGGCAATGTCTCTGGGATATTTATAAAGGGAGCATAAAAATTGTCTGCGTTATTACGAATAAATCCTGGGAAAGCATTATTTCCTGACAATGGCAACGCACTACCAATTCCTACGGGAATATCTGTAGCATCTAATCGACCTAACAACTGTTTCAGACCTGTTTGAAAGCTCTCACTTTCTGGTCGTGCTACCCCATGAGACATAGTAATTGCTTGGATATCAAATTTAGGATTGGCGAGCAGGTAAGCTAATGCTGCAAAACCGTCTGGACTACCATCATCATCAAAAATAACAGGGGTTGGGGTAAAGGCTGTACTATAGGCTGCTTGGCTTAATATGCTAGCTTCAACAGCAATGATGACTGATAAGGTAGTTGCAATTAGTAGAACAAGTTTTTTCCGTAGTGCCATTTTGATAACTCCTTTACTTACAGACATAGCGACAAAAGGCGATGTTAATACGGAAAATTTAGGAGTAGGGTGGGCAAAATGCAATACATAAAGAGTGTTTTACAAATAAATTATTTGCCCACCAAAAACCAAATTATTCTTAAAAGTTCTGACTAATAAAAAACCCAGTAAGCTTGCAGATATTGTAGTTTGGGTAGCCCAAAGCAAAACCCAATATAGTCAAATCTTAAGAATAGTTATGCTGCTTTTAATTGTTGATATATATAATATTTTTCTTAAATTATGCTGATTCCAATTTCTCTGCGATCGCCTGCCTCACAAATTCTTGCCAATTATCTTTCTTTTTAAGTTCACTAAGCATCGATGGAGTAACTCTCATAGACAATTTAGCAGTCAGTGATTCTTCTCTGTCCGTCTTAAATCCATATTCCTTAATATTTGGGTTTCCTTTAGGATTACTCATGAATCGCTCAAACCGCCCATAAACACTTTTGTCAAAGTTAATCAGTTTCAATAACTAAATTATGAATAAATGTTAAATAAATCCCTCTAATAATTAGTGGACACACTATTCATTGTATTATCTTAAATAAGATACAAGATGATTGAAGTTATCAAGACTAACAATCATTTGATTGCCAAAAATATTGAATAAAATTCAACATTATTTATTCACATACAAATATAAACCAAAAACCATTCCTAAGACAACCATTGCAACATAGCACAACAATCCTCAAATGAAAAAAAATCCCTATCAACTAAACCGAGATTACATACCCAATCCAGCAAACGCCTTCTACAGTTATGGTGAAGATGTAAAAATCTCAGAATCCCAACATATCCAAGAACTACACGATTATGTAGTTGAGCTAGAAGACAAAATAGCTGGTGACTTCGAGATCAATGAACTTATCCATCAAATTAAAAACGATACCTTTGGCTTTGTCCGTATTGGCTTAATCGCCTTCAAAATTAAAGCCATGAAACTTTACAAAAATGTCAGTCGAACTTACAAAAACTTCTGTCAAGAATATCTACATCAAAGCCACTGGTACGTAGATAGATTAATCCGTGCTTCTAAAGTCATTTTAGAACTTGTGGCTGCTGGCTTTGAAATCTTGCCCAGATGTGAAGCTCAATGTCGAGAATTAGCAGCCTGTGCTGAAGGGGATTTGGTTATGGCGTGGAAATCCGTAGTTAAAAATATCTCCGCACATAAAATCACTGCTAAAACTATTCGCCATCATCTCAAGCCAGAAGCCGAAAAAAATGCTCCAGAATCGGAAACCATAGAAGTTTCTCAGGAGCTTTATGCAGCCATGTTCAATGCTGCTATAGAGGCTGGAATGTCTATCGTGCAATTGTTAGAAAATATTTTTCAACCTAAACAAAACTGTGACAACTGGCACTATTGGCAAAAAATGGAAGCTTGGTCAAAAGACTTAGAAAAAATAGTTTCCGAAACGGATAATAAGGCACATAAACCTTTATTTTTAGGATAAAAGCTTCAAGTAAAGATTCTTTGCTCACCAAAAACCGAATTATTCCAAACAAGCGAACGTGCGAAGCCTAGCACTGCGAGATCGTTCAAATTATTGGTTTGATACTACAGCGATCGCTATAAGTCAACGGATCACAGGGTTAGTGTTGTTTTCGCTGTAAGTCTAGAAGATACTCCAAGAGGTTAAAGCAAATTATGTATTGTTTGATGCTAATGGGTTCATAATTAGTTTGATATTAATTAGCGTCCTAATTTCTTTAAAGCTGCGATCGCGTGTAGCCTGACTTTTGATTCTGGGTCTTGTTCTAACTGTTTTAGAGTATCTTGTGCTACTTTTTGTCCTAATTCTCCTAGAGAAGTAGCTAATAATGTTTTCAATTCATACTCACTAATTTTATCTGGGTAAGCATGGGCAAAATCAATTAAAATCTTGCTGGCTTGAGCTTTTAATTTTGGTTCTAATATTCTTCCTAAAACAGTAATAATTTCTTGACAAACTAATTTTTCTGCTTTCGTTAAAGCTTGTTGTAAGTAGTCCAGAGCCAATTCAATTTCACTCCATCCCAAGGCTCTAACTATTACTAATTGCAAGTCAACAGGAGTATGGGGAGATTGTAAGACTTGAAACAAAGCGGTAGCTGATTTATTGTGCTGCATTCGCCCCAATGCGATCGCAGTTTGATGACACACAGTACTATTGAGGTCATAAAGTAAAGGTTGCAGATGCTCCACTAAATTTAATTCTGTTGCCATATCTTGACGAAATCCTAAAGCTGTTACCGCTTCTTTTCTCACTAAACTAGAGGTGTCTTTCAAAGCAGCAATCAGTATGGAGGGGATAGGATGAGTATGAAAACTACCTAACGCTTCAATGACGATCGCTCTGATTTCTGGTTTGGGGTCATCAGTTACTTTCAAAAGAGCGGGAATCGTTTGGGGACTACGAATATGAGCCAAAGAAGACACAGCAAATAAACGGTGTTTTGGTTGCTCTGAAAGATTGCTTAAAACGTCAATGGCTGAGTTGCCAATCTTAGCTAAGGTTTGAGATGCGATGCCAGCTAAATCTTCTTCTTCTGTTGTTTGGAGCAGTTGAGCTAAAGCTATTACTACTAAAGGTTCGGGGAATTCCCCTAAAATCTGCACTATAAACCAACGTACTTCCGAATCTACGATTTCATCTTCCAAAATGTTTATTAGGGGAACAATTATCTGCTTACCCAATACAGGAAAAAATTTATTTATTCGCCATTTTTGTTGAAAATCCCCTTTAAATAAAACTTCTAAGGCTAAATTTAAGACTTTTTCCAAAATAGGGGGTTCTAGAGAACAATAATCATCTGGTCTTTTCCTGATACATAGTTGCTGTAAATAGTAATGCACCTGAAACCAGTTTTGGTTTTGTGCTGCAAGATGGGCTTCGTAGAGTGTTGTTTGAAAAGTTAAAGAATTCTTCACGAGATCGCTGTCCTCAAGACTGATTCTGCTCACTATGACGAAGTCCAAGCAGGCTTCCGTCGTTTTACGGCGGAGTACCTTGGACTCTGTTCTTTTATATTGAGAAGGAAAGTTGTTTCTCTACAGATTTTAATATTGACTTAATTAATTTCTAGTTTCGACAATTACAGTTACAAATAGCAAGGAAGTATGCAAAAAATACATCTAAAAAATATAATTCATACATATAAATGTTTTATGTCCCATCCAAGACCGCACAGGAGCAACCTACCAGATAGGCGATCGCACTTATCACTACTGAATTTGTTACCGAAATTAATATAGATTTAGACAATTAAGTAATTTGTAAGGTTTAGTTGCTGCAAAAAAATAGAATTTGCAGATTTAATAAAGATAAAGCCACTCCACAAAGATTAGGAATTAGAAAGATAACGGGTTAACTTACAAAATTCTTTAAAAAGAAATCACACTAAGGAGCAATAAATAATGGAAGCAGTTAAAGTTGCAATTAACGGTTTCGGTCGTATTGGCAGACTTGTATTTCGTGCAGGGATAAATAATCCTGATATTGACTTTGTTTGTATCAATGATTTAGTCCCACCAAAAGCGATCGCCTATCTCCTGAAATACGACTCGACTCATGGGCGTTTCTCAGGAACAGTGGAAGCAACGGATGATTCCATTATTGTCAATGGAAAGACCATTCCCTGTATATCTCAGAAAAATCCTGAAGAGTTACCTTGGAAACAATATGGAGTTGATTTTGTACTAGAGTCAACGGGGATATTTACCACCTATGATGGTGCAGCCAAACACCTCACCGCAGGAGCAAGAAGAGTTGTAATCTCCGCCCCAACCAAAGACCCAGAGCGCGTTAAAACCTTACTGGTAGGAGTGAATCATGAGAGTTTCGATCCCAGTAAAGATGCGATCGTTTCTAATGCTAGCTGTACCACCAACTGTCTTGCACCCATCGCCAAAGTAATTAACGATAACTTTGGGTTAGCAGAAGGATTAATGACCACAGTTCACGCCATGACAGCTACTCAACCTACAGTAGATGGTCCAAGTAGAAAGGATTTGCGAGGGGGACGCAGCGCAGCCCAAAACATTATCCCTGCTTCTACAGGAGCAGCTAAAGCAGTAACCTTAGTATTGCCAGAATTAAAAGGAAAACTCACAGGAATGGCTTTCCGTGTTCCTACTCCCGATGTCTCTGTTGTGGATCTAACTTTTCGGACAGAAAAACCCACTAGCTATCAAGAAATTTGTTCTGCAATGAAACAAGCTTCATTAGGAGATATGAAAGGAGTTTTAGGCTATACCGAAGATCCTGTAGTTTCTACCGATTTTACTGGTGATTCTCATTCCAGTATTTTTGATGCTGGGGCAGGAATGGAATTAAACGGTAACTTCTTTAAAGTTGTTTCCTGGTATGACAATGAATGGGGTTATTCTAACCGTGCGATCGATCTGATTTTATCAATGGCACAAAAAGAAGCAGAAATGTTAGCAGTTAGTTAGTATCCCCACAAGGCTTACGCCCGAGAGCGTGGTTAATTGTTAATTGTTGATAACTGATTGCCAGATCGGCGGGAAGCGGATTCTGCCTCTGGGAGAGAAGTTATGTAGTCATAGAGCGGACGTGATTAGGGATTGGGGATTGGGTTCAAACCTAGAAATAGTCTTCCCAATCCCCAGTCCCCAGTCCCCAAGCATCCGTCCCTTCAGGGCGGTACCTTGGACTGGTGACAGATAATTGTTCATTTACGAAAGGAGAATTAATGCTAAATCAGTCAGAAGCGGTAATAGAAGCGATCGCAGCTAGAGAAATTCTCGATTCTAGAGGTCGTCCTACCGTAGAAGCAGAAGTAAGATTAGAAACTGGAGCAGTAGGTTTAGCACAAGTTCCCAGTGGTGCATCTACTGGTACGTTTGAAGCTCATGAGTTAAGAGACGACGACAAAAATCGTTATGGAGGGAAAGGAGTCTTAACCGCAGTACGGAATGTTAAAGAAAAGCTTGCTCCTGAATTGCTGGATATGGATGCTTTGGATCAAACAAGTATTGATTACAAAATGATCGATCGTGATGGCTCTCCTAATAAGAAAAATATCGGAGCAAATGCCATTCTAGCAGTATCCCTAGCTAATGCTAAAGCAGCAGCCCAAGAGCTAGATATTCCTCTCTATCGTTACTTAGGAAATCCCCTATCTAATGTGTTACCAGTCCCCATGATGAATGTAATTAACGGTGGGGCGCACGCAGATAATAATGTAGATTTCCAAGAGTTTATGATTATGCCTGTAGGGGCAGATTCTTTTAAGGAAGCACTACGATGGGGTGCAGAAGTTTTTGCTTCTCTGAGTAAAGTATTAAAAGATAAAGGATTACTTTCTGGAGTAGGGGATGAAGGTGGTTATGCACCCAATTTAGGTTCTAATCAAGAAGCTTTAGACCTCCTCATTACCGCTATTGAGAAAGCTGGATACAAACCAGGAGAACAAGTATCTTTAGCTATGGATGTAGCTGCTAGCGAATTTTATCAAGATGGTAATTATTTGTATGACGGTGCGTCCCATTCTCCAACCGAATTTATCGACTATCTCGATAAACTGGTGAATCAGTATCCCATTATTTCCATTGAAGACGGACTTCACGAAGAAGACTGGACAAATTGGAAACTTTTAACTGAGAAAATGGGGTCGCGAGTACAGTTAGTAGGGGATGATCTGTTTGTTACTAACCCCACCAGACTCCAAAAAGGTATAGATGCAGGAGTGGGAAATGCTATTTTAATTAAACTCAATCAGATCGGAACTCTTACAGAAACATTAGAAACTATCGACTTAGCTACTCGTAGCGGTTATCGTTCTGTTATTAGTCATCGTTCAGGAGAAACAGAAGATACTACTATTGCCGATCTTGCTGTAGCAACTCGCGCTGGTCAAATTAAAACTGGTTCTCTTTGTCGTAGTGAACGGGTGGCTAAATACAACCGTTTGTTGCGTATTGAAGAAGAATTAGGAGATCGCGCTGTTTATGCAGGAAAAATTGGTTTAGGACCTAAGTAAATCACTTAAACTCTTGTTTTATTTCTAAGCAAGGGAACATGAGGAGCAGAGGGAATACAGGGGGAAGCAAGGGAGAAAAAAATAGGCTCTTGAGTACCCAAACAAAATTGTCTATAAATTTTTTCTCAGGATGTTACAAGCTTACCAGCTTGCCTATAACCTGTGACCTATAATCTGTATAACCTGTGAGCTATAACCTGTGACCTGCTTACTTGTTCCCTGTTATCTGAAGACACTATGTAATTTATTGTGTATCAGTAACTTTTCTCCATTAACTATCAACTATCAAGAAAAGACAAATCATTATGCAAACACAACCGCAAAAGTCTATCGATCTCAACTCTTGTCCCACCGTCAAAGTAGAAGACGATCGCACTGGAATGAGTCTGGAAACTCTCAAACGAGCTTTTCTAGATAATCTCTTTTATGTTCAAGGAAAAGACCATACCAGTGCTTCTTTAATGGATTATTATTACGCCCTGGCTTACACTGTACGCGATCGCCTACTCCATCGCTTTATTAAAACAGGACGTACCTACTGTGGAGAAAAAGTTAAAGTTGTTTCCTATCTCTCGGCTGAATTCTTAATGGGTCGTCACCTAACCAATAATCTCTTAAGCTTAGAGATGTATGACAAGATGAAACAAGTCTTGTCAGAATTGGATTTAGACCTAGAAGAACTTACTGAACAAGAACCAGATCCAGGTTTAGGAAATGGTGGTTTAGGGAGATTAGCAGCTTGTTTCCTGGATTCTTTGGCAAATTTAGAAATGCCAGCTATAGGTTATGGTATTCGTTATGAGTTTGGGATTTTCCGCCAGGTATTACAAGACGGTTGGCAAGGAGAAGTACCAGATAATTGGTTAATGTATGGTAATCCTTGGGAAATTGCTCGTCCTGAAGATACAGTCGAAATCGGGTTAGGAGGCTATACAGAAGCCCATCACGACGAAAAAGGACACTATAAAGTATGCTGGATACCAGAACGGGAAGTAAAAGCTATTCCCTTTGATACTCCTGTCCCTGGATACAAAACTAATACTGTAAACTCTCTCCGTCTCTGGAAAGCAGAAGCTAGTGAATCTTTCAACTTTGAAGCTTTTAACGCAGGTAACTATGACCATGCGGTAGCAGAGAAAATGAGTTCGGAGACGATTTCTAAAGTTCTCTATCCCAACGATAATACCCCCCAAGGGAAAGAATTACGTCTAGCGCAACAATATTTCTTCGTTTCCGCCTCCCTACAAGACTTAATTCGGGTTCATCTGAATTTATATCCCGATTTAACCAATTTCCACGAGCGTTCTGCTATTCAACTCAACGATACTCATCCAGCAGTAGCAGTAGCAGAATTAATGCGCTTGTTGATCGACGAACACGATATCTACTGGGATCAAGCTTGGGATATTACCCAGAAAACCCTAGCTTATACTAACCATACTTTGATGCCAGAAGCATTAGAAAGATGGTCAGTTCATCTATTTGGTAAGCTGCTACCCCGTCACCTAGAAATTATCTATGAACTTAACCACCGCTTCTTAGAAGATGTCCGTACTTGGTTTCCTGATGATGAAGACTTGATTGAAGAACTTTCTATCATCGAAGAAGGAGATGGTAAAAAAGTCCGCATGGCAAACTTAGCTTGTGTAGGAAGTCATGCTATCAACGGAGTAGCAGCATTACACACAGAATTGCTCAAAAAAGACACTTTAAAAGCATTTGCTCGCCTTTGGTCGGACAAATTCTTCAATAAAACCAATGGTGTCACTCCCCGTCGTTGGATACTAATGAGTAACCCCAAACTCGCGGAATTAGTCACTGAAAAAATTGGCGATGGTTGGCTCAAAGATTTAGACCAAATGCGCGGTATCGAGAAATATATCGACGATCCAGCTTTCTGTGCGCGCTGGCGAGAAATTAAGCAGGAAAATAAAGCTCATTTAGCTGCTTACATCAAAAAAACTCGCAATATTGATGTTGATGTCAATTCCATCTTTGATGTGCAAGTTAAACGCATCCATGAATACAAGCGTCAACATCTAGCAGTACTAAATATTATTGCTATCTATAACCGCATCAAACAAAATCCCAATATAGAAATTGTACCTCGCACCTTTATTTTTGGGGGTAAAGCTGCACCTGGTTACTTTATGGCAAAATTGATCATTAAATTGATTAATTCTGTCGCAGAAGTAGTAAATAAAGACCCAGATGTCAGAAATCGCATCAAAGTCGTCTTTTTGCCGAATTTTAGGGTATCTCTAGGACAAAAAGTCTATCCTGCTGCGGATCTCTCTGAACAAGTATCCACCGCAGGAAAAGAAGCCTCTGGTACTGGTAATATGAAATTTGCCATGAATGGCGCACTCACTATTGGGACTCTTGATGGTGCCAATATTGAAATTCGCGAAGAAGCTGGTGCTGAAAACTTCTTCCTCTTTGGTTTAACCGCAGAAGAAGTCTATGCTATGAAAGCAGAAGGCTATGACCCAATGGAATACTATCGAAGTAACCCCGAAATACAGGGCGTAATTAATCGTATTGCCAAAGGGGACTTTAGTCACGGAGATCAAAAGTTATTTAAACCCATTGTTGACTCCTTGCTCTATCATGACCCCTATATGCTGTTAGCAGATTATCAAGCTTACTCAGAATGTCAAGATCGAGTGAGCGAAGCATATAAAGATCAGGAACAATGGACAAAAATGTCGATCCTCAATTCCGCTCGTATGGGTAAATTCTCCAGCGATCGCACTATTCGAGAATACTGTAAGGAAATTTGGGGTGTTGAACCTGTCAAAATCGATCTAGAAGCTTATCAATAATTGGTAGCGTGATAATTGATAATTGATGAAAAGTTGATTATTAATTGTTAGGCTATAGGATATTCTATCAGGGGACGTTTTATATAACGTCCCTTTAATGTTTTACCTATTACCTACCTCAAACTGGACTAAGTTTAAATGTTTAACTTTCAAAAAAGAGCGATCGCCTATAAAATTCGTAATGACCCCTACTATCGCTTTCAAAGCCTAACAGAAATACAAATTGCTGTAGAATTGGGCATCAAGATTGATGTGAATCAAGCTAGTATAGACGATTGGTTGCGCTTACCAGGAATCTCGATTCATCAAGGAAAACTATTAGTCGAACTAGTAGCAAAAGGACTAAAATTACTTTGTATTGAAGATGTAGCTGCTGCTCTTAGTATTCCCCCTAATAGATTATTACCCCTAGAGCCAATTCTACAATTTAGCTATTATGACCCCTTCACTCCCCTTTCCCCGGAAAGAATTAATATTAATCAAGCATCTGTAGCAGAAATCGCCCAAATTCCCCGATTAAAGCTGGATTTAGCTGAGTCAATCTTTGAAAATCGCCAACAAGAAGGACATTATCGCAATATAGCCCACTTACAACAGCGTCTTAATCTGGATAGTGAAATAGTTTCGCAGTTGATGCACTATTTGCAGTTTTGAAACTCAAAGTTAATAATAAGACCGAAAATATTGGAAAGCTTCAAGTTTCAGCTTATTGCTATGAAGCCGTTACAAGTAGCAAGTAAGAAATTTTAGGGAATAATAACATCTAGCTTTAAAGTTTCCAGTGCCACACAGACCCATCTTTAAATACTAGACTTATGGGGAAAGCTATTTATTTTTGTGCAATCAGTGTCGCAAACTTTGCTCTTATGGGATTACCCTGTTCATCCATTCGCTGAAACGTTCCCAACTCCTC
>JASJCP010000098.1 GCA_030065935.1 Xenococcaceae cyanobacterium MO_167.B27 | reverse complement strand
ATAACAGGGCTATTTCATTCTGACTATAATCAACCAAGAAATGAATTTCTTGGCTTAAAGCCCAAGTCCGTTTAAACGGACTTAATATTCTTAGACAGAGAATTTATTCTCTGGCTTTTGAGAATGAAATAGCCCTGCCTTAATAAGGGGGGAATGATAAAAACCATGTACAAAGAAGAAAACTTTGAAGATACCATAGAGCGCGAACTACTAGAACTTAGTGGTTATGAAAAAGGGAATGCTGCCAACTACGATCCAGAAACCGCCCTTTTCCCCACAGAAATTATTGAATTTATCAAGGCAACCCAACCCAAACAATGGCAACGTCTAGCAAATACTAGCGGTGGGGATACGCAAAAAAATCTCATTGATAGCTTAACCAAAGAACTCAAAAGCCGAGGAATGCTGGATGTTCTGCGTAATGGTTTTAAGTGTTATGGCAAAAAGCTAAAAGTTGCTTACTTTCAGCCTAATACGGGGATGAATCCCGAAACTTTGGCACTATATCAAAAAAATCGCCTTACCTTTACCCGCCAAGTCAAAATTAAAACAGGCGGAATTCCCGATATTGTAATTAGTCTCAATGGTTTACCCGTTGCTACTATCGAGCTTAAAAACCCCCTCACGGAACAGACTTATCATAATGCCATTCATCAATACAGCAACGAAAGAAACCCCAAAGACCCTTTATTTATCTTTAAACAACGCGGTTTAGTTCATTTTGCCGTCGATACCGAAGAAGTTTGGATGACAACCAAACTAGCGGGAGTTGATACCTATTTTCTCCCCTTTAACAAAGGACATAATAACGGTGCGGGTAATCCCCCTGGAGACAATGAAACCTATCGCACGGGTTATTTTTGGCGGGATATTTTACAGAAAGATAGCTTGCTAGAAATCTTAGCGCGATTCCTCCACATTGAAATCAAAGAAATAAAAATCCCTACCGCCAGAGGTATTAAATATCAAAAGAAAGAAACCCTAATTTTCCCCCGCTACCATCAGCTTGATGTGGTGCGTAAACTAATTGCCCATACTAAAGAATACAAATCGGGACATAACTATCTAATTCAACATTCTGCGGGGTCGGGCAAATCAAATTCTATTGCTTGGTTGGCTCACCGTTTGGCAAATCTCCACGATGAGCAAGACGAAAAAATCTTTCATACCGTAATTGTAATTACAGACCGCACTGTATTAGATCAACAACTTCAAGACACTATTTATCAGTTTGAGCATAAAGCAGGAGTGGTACAGAAAATTGATGAGAACACCCAACAATTAGCGAAATCCCTCAGCGATGGCGTACCGATTATAATCTCTACGATTCAGAAATTTCCTTTTATCACCCAAGCAATCCAAACCCTAGAGAAAAAAGGTACATCTTTAAGCATTGATACCAAAGATAAACGCTTTGCCATTATCGTTGATGAAGCCCATAGTTCCCAAACAGGAGAAACAGCGATCGAATTACGCAAGATTTTAAACCAAGATGGTATAGAAGCAGCAGTAGCAGCCCAACTTTTAGATGATGATGGGGAAGAAGAATTAAGCGACTCCGCTAAAGCCCAACTCTACCGCGAACAACTCAAACGCACCAAACAACCCAACCTGAGTTATTTTGCTTTTACCGCTACCCCCAAACACAAGACCCTACTGGTATTCGACGAACCAGGAGAAAACGGTACAGCACCTTTCCACCGCTACACCATGCGCCAAGCCATTGAAGAAGGTTTTATACAAGATGTATTAGCCAACTATACTTGCTACCAACGCTATTACGAACTAGTCCGTACTTCCGAACACGATCCAGATTTACCCCGCCGTCAAGCAGCAAAAGAGATCGCCCGTTTTGTGGAACTCCATCCCCACAACATCGCCCAAAAAGTAGAAATTATTGTCGAGCATTTTCGCAACCATACCCGTCATAAAATTGGGGGACGAGCAAAAGCAATGGTAGTAACTCGTTCCCGCGAACACGCTGTTCGTTACAAACAAGCCTTTGATCGCTACATTAAAGAAAAAAACTATTGCGATATAAAATCATTAGTTGCTTTTTCTGGTTCGGTATCCTTAAACGAATTACCCGAAGAAAAATTTACCGAAGTCAGCCTCAATGGGGGTATCAAATCAAAAGAAATTCCCGATCAATTTGCCAGGGATGAATATCAAGTTCTTTTAGTAGCTAACAAATTTCAAACAGGATTCGATCAACCTCTACTGCATACTATGTTTGTTGATAAACGTTTAGCAGGAGTGCAAGCAGTCCAAACTCTATCCCGTCTCAATCGTACTACCACAGGTAAGACAGATACTTTTGTGTTGGATTTTGTCAACACTCCCGAAGACATCTACGAAGCATTTAAACCCTATTACGAAAAGACTCCCATCGGCGCAGCAGCCGACCCCCAAAAGTTAAAGGATTTATCTTACCAGCTTTATCAATGGCAATTGTTTACAACTGAAGATATTAATCAATGGTGCGAAATTTGGTTTCGAGATAAAACATCTCTTACAGGAGGAGAACATCAAAAAATTAATGCTTTACTAGACCCCATAATAGAAAAATACAAAACCTTAACAGAACCAAAAAAAGAACAATTTAGAAGCCAACTCACCAGCTTCCGTAATTTCTATTTATTCTTGGCTCAGATTATCCCTTACCAAGATTCAGACTGGGAAAAACTTTACGCCTATGGTCGTGCTTTACTCAAAAAACTACCCCGCAATGTCCAAGACCCCAAGGTAAATTTATCAGGAGATATCGAACTAAAATATTATCGTCTGGAAATAGTTAGTGAGGGCAAAATAGACTTAAAATTGGGGGATGCCAAACCCTTACAGGGAGCAAAAGAAGTAGGTACGCGCCAACCAGATAAAGAAGTACCACTTTCACAATTAATTGATACTTTAAACCAACGCTTTGCTACTGATTTTACCCCCGCAGATCAACTATTTCTCGATCAAATTGCCGAACAAGCGATCGCAAATTCCTCTCTTAAACAAGCTGCGGTTGTTAACACTATCGAAAACTTTGCCCCTGTTCTCAATAAACACCTGGACGATCTTTTTGTACAACGTATGGAAGGCAATGAAAAAATCTTTATGGAAGTGATGAACAACCCAGAAGTTCGACAACTAGTTTTTCAAGAATTACTATCTCTTGTTTACACCAAGCTCAATCATTGAGGAGTTTTTTAGCAATGTAAAATCCCCCTTTCTAATTAACCTTTAACACACACTACTTGTTTAAGAGTTGCAACAATTTCTACCAAATCTTTTTGTTGGTTCATAACTTTATCAATGGGTTTATAAGCAGCAGGAATTTCATCTAAAACTCCTCCATCTTTACGACATTCAATCCCCTCAGTTTGTTCGATCAAATCTGCAACAGTAAAGAGTTTTTTAGCTTTAGTACGAGACATCAAACGACCTGCGCCGTGACTACAATTGTGAACTAAAACAGGAGTATGATACTTGGTAAAAACTATGTAATTGTGATTGTCTTCAACAGTAAAATTATAAACGAGTTGTTTCCCACAGGCTTCTATTTTAAACACTCGATTCATTGCCAAAGTAGTATCTAAATCTTGATCTTTAAACTTAACAATATTGAGCATTTTATTTTGCTTGGCATAACTTTTAAGCTCGGTACAAGATAAATCTCCTCCCACCAAAGAAGATGCTAACAATAGTTTATCTCCATACAATCTTTTAGGTGGATTAGCGATCGCTAATCTCTGACATAAAGAGGCTAATTTAGTCATCACCATATTATCTCGAAACTCAATTACATAGTTATCACGGTTATGATAAACTTTGTATGCCACACCTAAGCCTAGTAAAGTACAGACAAGATAAGAAAACATCTTAATTTTACCAACACTAATAGAAATAACTCCCTTGTTGTGGCTACCATCACCATCCAAATATCCTGCAAGAAAATTTAAAGCAAGATAAGGGTTACTAATTAGAATTTTAGGTAATTGGGGCAATAAACTAATTACTTTCTCTACCAAATCTAAATCGCTAATAGTGATTTCTATTAAATCCTTGCCTTGAATATTTCTTCCTTTAATTTTGCTGACTCTACTAGGAGAAGTTCGAGTAGAAACTTGAGATGTATAAGTTTTAGATAGTCTTTCTAAATATTTAATGAAAGACTCTTTCTCCTGAGTTGCAGATTGATAGATTCTAATATATCCCTGTATATATCTTCCGGCACGAGGTCGATTGTCAATTTCTGGGGCATTTTTTCTGGATTTATAATGAATTGTACCATCAGAAAGAATCACACCAAGTAAATAGTAGAAATTAACATCTTGTGCTTCTATAGATAAATCAGAGACTAAATTAATTTGAGTAGGAACAATCACTCCTCCCTGATTTTTAGCCAAATCTCCTATAGCCTGATAACTTAATTTACCTTGTTTATAAGTCGCCGTAGGATGATCGTCAGTACAAATTAAAGTATTATCTTTTCTCCGTCTTGTTTGGGATATCGAATAACTATTAACTTCTACTTCCCTCACACTACTGTCGATAATCGGCTTTAATTCAAATTTAAGGGTTTGGTCATTATAAGAAACTAATTCAATCAATTCTGAGGAATCATAAACGTCTTTAATCGACATTAAGCCTTGATTAGTTAAAACTTGTGTCTCTCCAATGAAACAACTACAATAACTATCATGATTACCTTTACCTTTAACAATATAAGACTTTGTCCCCATTGAACCAGGAATAATCCCATAATCTTCTTGTTGCGCTCGCACTGCACCTTTACGAGTTACATAAACCTCCTCTCCGAAATGGACTTCTTTCTCTGCGTAGTTGTGATGACAATTTACAGATAACAGAGGTTTAGTAGGTTTTCCTCCCACCAGATGTTTTTCCACAATAGCTTTAAACCGCGCCATCATCACATCCCGATTAAATCTAGCGTAGTCTTGCGCCCATTGTAAATCTCGCCAATAAGCTGCAAATTCAGGTGTTCCTTGAACAAAATATGCCAAATCTAAATCGGGAAGCTTAGTATCTGCTAGTTTTGCTAACTCTTTTCCTGTAGAGATATGACACTGCGCTAATTGATTCCCAATATGGCGTGAACCAGAGTGTAACATCAACCAGACTTGACCATCAGTATCAACACATAATTCGATAAAATGATTTCCACTACCAAGGGAACCCATTTGGGCTAATGCTCTATTTTCCAGTCTTTGTACCCCTGGATGTAACTCTTTAAAATTATTCCAACCTTGCCAATTAGTGACCGTTTTCTCAATGTTTTTATTAGCATTTTTCCCCACAGGAATACTAGCTTCAATATCCCGACGAATCTTCTTTAATTTTCCTTCTAATTGGTCTTGATGAAACGGCATTTTTACCGCAGCCATCCCACAGTTATGAACAAATACCCCTGCACTTAAAGCAAAGTTATGATATTCAGGAACACTCAAGCAATAGACATTTTCTTTCTCTTCTAGGGCTATTACTGCGACAACTTTATGATTGTAGCCATGTTGGTATTTTCGATGATTATGAAGCCCTATGGGACTTTTGATTTTTTCTCCACAAGTATCACAAGTATAGAAACGATTGGCAATTTCTTGACTTTTTGCTCTACCTTGAGGACTCTGATTATATTTAACTAAGTATTTTTTTCCTCTTACACCATTTCCCGCAACAGCATTTCGGAAGTGCAAAGGATTTTCGTTCATATATTTGAGAATATTCTTAGTTCCTCTTTTGGCATAAAATTCATGACCTTCTTTAGTTTTTGCTTTGGCTGCTAAAGCCTGTTTTCTATTATGTTCAAAGTCCGAAGATTGCCAATGACTATTTCTTTCTACTAGAGAACGATGATAAGCGGAATGATCTTTGTGACCCATAAATTCTAGATTTTCTGGGCTATTATCAGACTGATTAAAATTTTTGTGATGAATTATTGTTCTTTGTTCTGTGAATTGAGGAATTTCTCCTAATAACCCAGAACGAGCCACTATCCAATGTGCTTTTTGCCATCTACCAGAATAGTTCTGTTGAATTAGAGTATAACCATCTTTATCTGTTTGAGAATAAAATGGCATCAAAGACGTGCCTGGTGTCAGACTACTAGCTTCTTGATAAGTACCATCTCGTAACATAAATTGATGGTCAGGAGTGCATCTAATTTCTTCTCCGTTATCCAACAATATTTTTATTAAAGAAGCATTGCGTCTAGTTAAACGAGAAATGGCTTGAGTAACTACTATTTTTCCACTACTAGTACAAGCATAAACGTTTACAGATGTTTTTTTCTCTGCTAATTCTTGAAGAGAATAATTTTTACCATCTGCAACAGGAATTAAAGTATCTCCTGTAAAACAGCCAATATCCACCCCTACAGCAGCAGGAATAACTGCATCTTTAGTAGCAATAACTGAACCCACTAACGCACCTTTTCCCAAATGAACATCAGGCATTAAAGCTACGTGCTTAAATACAAAAGGTAGAGAAGCGACATTTTTCGCCATCTGGGTTTCTTTGCTATCTAGTTCGTGGTTCGCCCAAGATAATATAGGGTTAGATGTTGCTAAATCTAATTTTTCGTAAGACATAAGAGACTTTACTATATCCAGGTATTCTATTTGTAAAATACAATATTACCAAATTAATTTGTATAAGTAAATTAGCAAAAATATTATGATTTATAGTAAATATTCAATTAGTAGTCTTGTCCCAAAATAGCTTAACTGACAACTATGTATTATCTAATATTACAACAAAGGCTTTCTCTATCAAGTTTGCATATTCGCTCTTGGTAAACCATAATGGCTTAGTAGAGTTATCCTTACCGAGTTAGACTGTAAACCTCGCTAAAGTAACACCATTACGAGAGTAATTACTATTATTGTTTAACCCTCAATGATGCTTCAGAGACTTTAATAACTTCTCTCCTCTCTTTTGACGATACACACTAGTAATACTTTGACGATTTTGAGCTTCTACTTGAGCAATTAATTCATCTAAAACCATAATTTGTGTATCAAACATTAAAGAAACTTCACGCATCTTGGTCAGGGATTCTTCTCTAGTTTTGGCTTCGGGAATTTGAGGTTGATTATTCATTGTAAATTCCAGTTTATTTTAATTTCTAATAAGTTGGCTTTTCCTGCATCCGTAATTGCTCTTGTTTGGGATATTGATTGAGCTAATAAATTTAGGGTTGCAGAATCAGCCAGAGGTTGAGATTGAAAAATTTGTAACAGTAGTCTATTAACACGGGTGTAATAAGAAGTTGCTCGCTCCTTTATATTAAGTATCTCATCAAGTTCAGGAATAGTCGCTTCTGTTTCTCCAAATTGTTCAAAAATTATTAATTCCAATGCTGCTGCTTCATTAATAAGTTGTAACAATCGTTTTTGTAAATCAAAGATATCATCTATGATTTTATCTGATAGATATGCCATTAATTAACTTAAAAAACTGCAATTAATAGAGTTTTTCACCTGTAATGTAACAATCCTCGAAAATCCAGATTTATTTAATAACCATTACTCAAACCACCCTCTGAAATCTCTCTGCGTCTTTGCGACTCTGCGCGAGATAAAAACAATCATGAAGCTCAACTCAACCAACACAGCAAAAATCCAGATTTACTTAATAACCATTACTAAAACCACTCTGTGAAATCTCTCTGCGTCTTTGTGACTCTGCGCGAAATAAAAACAGTCATAACCTAGGGTAAACCATAACAGCATAGTAGAGTTATCCTTACCGAGTCAGGGGATAAACCTCGTTACAATGAGCGCGAGAGAGGCTTCCGGCTAGGAAGCATCTCTAATCGCGGTGTTGACAGCAAAACACCGTTAGAGACAGAAAATCCCAAAGATATACGATTTTCTTGATTTTCCTTAACTATTAAACTTAAGCTTTTACAATTTTGATTCTCATCATTAATCACTACAGGAGATAAAAAATATGCAACCAACCAATCCTCAAAAGTTTACCGAAAAAGCATGGCAAGCTATTGTAAGGACACCTGATATTGCTAAACAGAATCAGCATCAACAAATTGAAAGCGAACACTTACTAAAAGCCCTAATAGAAGAAGAAGGATTAGCTAGTAGTATCTTTAATAAAGCAGATATTAGCGTATCTAAAGTAAGAGATAAAGTAGAGGGTTTTATTAATAGTCAGCCCAAAGTGAAAAATCTCGGAGACTCTATATATCTGGGGCGTAGTCTAGATACTCTATTAGATAGGGCTGATAATTTCCGTAAAGAATTTGAAGATGAGTATATATCGATCGAGCATTTAATATTAGGATATGCTAAAGATGATCGCATTGGGAAAAATCTGTTTAAAGAATTTGGACTGACTGAAAAGAAACTGAAGGAGATTATTAAACAAGTGCGGGGAAATCAAAAAGTAACCGATCAAAATCCAGAAGGAAAATATCAAGCATTAGAAAAATACGGTAGAGAATTAACCGAATTAGCAAAAGCTGGTAAACTCGATCCTGTTATAGGTAGAGATGAAGAAATCCGTCGCACTATTCAAATACTATCCCGTCGGACAAAAAATAATCCTGTGTTGATTGGTGAGCCTGGGGTGGGAAAAACTGCTATCGTAGAAGGATTAGCACAACGGATTGTTAATAGAGATGTTCCTGAATCTTTACGCGATCGCAAATTAGTTGCTTTAGACATGGGTGCTTTGATCGCAGGGGCGAAATACAGAGGAGAATTTGAAGAAAGACTAAAAGCAGTATTAAAAGAAGTTACCGAGTCAGAAGGTAACATTATTATGTTCATCGACGAGATACACACAGTAGTAGGTGCTGGTGCGACTCAAGGCTCGATGGATGCTGGTAATTTACTCAAACCCATGTTAGCCCGTGGTGAATTGCGTTGTATTGGTGCAACTACCCTAGATGAATATCGTAAGTATGTTGAAAAAGATGCAGCTTTAGAAAGACGCTTTCAGTCTGTATTAGTAGATGAGCCGAATGTAATAGACACTATCTCTATTTTACGAGGATTGAAAGAACGTTATGAAGTTCATCACGGGGTTAAAATTTCTGATACAGCTTTAGTCGCAGCAGCTACCCTATCTAATCGTTACATAAGCGATCGCTTTTTACCAGATAAAGCCATTGACTTAGTGGATGAAGCAGCAGCTAAACTAAAAATGGAGATTACCTCTAAACCAGAAGAGTTAGACGAGATTGACCGCAAGATTCTTCAGTTAGAGATGGAAAAACTATCTTTGCAAAAAGAAGAAGACACCCTATCTAAAGAAAGATTAGAGCGTTTAGAAAAAGAATTAGCCGATCTTAAAGAGGAACAATCCGAGCTTAACGCCCAATGGCAATCAGAAAAAGATGTAATCGATAAACTTAACAATTTCAAAGAAGAAATCGATCGTATTAACCTGGAAATCCAACAAGCAGAAAGAGACTACGATCTTAATAAAGCTGCGGAATTGCGTTACGGAAAACTAACCGACTTACAACGTCAAATCAAAGAAATCGAAAATAAACTAGAAGAAAAACAATCTTCTGGACGTAATCTTTTACGAGAAGAAGTAACCGAATCTGATATCGCTGAAATCATCTCTAAATGGACAGGAATCCCCTTAAATAAACTCGTCCAATCAGAAAAAGAAAAACTCCTCCATCTAGAAGATGAATTACACGAAAAAGTCATCGGACAACAAGAAGCTGTAACTGCTGTCGCTGACTCCATTCAACGCTCTCGCGCAGGATTAGCAGACCCCTTACGTCCTACAGCAAGCTTTATTTTCCTTGGTCCTACTGGTGTAGGTAAAACCGAATTAGCCAAAGCTTTAGCTAAAACCCTCTTTGACTCCGAAGAAGCATTAGTCCGCATTGATATGTCGGAATACATGGAAAAACACAGTGTATCCCGTCTGGTTGGTGCGCCTCCAGGGTATGTAGGATATGAAGAAGGAGGACAACTCACCGAAGCAATACGCCGTCGTCCCTATTCTGTCATCCTATTTGATGAGATCGAAAAAGCTCATGCAGATGTCTTCAATATCATGTTGCAAATTCTCGATGATGGACGCTTGACTGATTCTCAAGGACGCACTGTAGATTTCAAAAACTCCATTATCATCATGACCAGTAATATAGGTTCGCAGTATATCCTAGATGTAGCTGGTGATGACTCCCAATATGAAGAAATGCGCTCTCGCGTCATGGCTGTAATGCGAGATAGTTTCCGTCCTGAATTCCTCAACCGTATCGACGAAATTATTATCTTCCACAGTTTAACCAAAGAGCAATTACAACCAATAGTTAAACTGCAAATCCAAGGACTCGAAAAACGCCTCTTCGACCAAAAATTATCTTTGAAACTATCAGAGGGGGCGATCGATTTCCTAGCAGAATTAGGTTACGATCCAGTCTATGGTGCAAGACCCTTAAAACGCGCCATTCAAAGATATTTAGAAACCTCTATTGCCAAGTCAATTTTACGAGGAGATTTTCAAGGAGGGGATACTATTTTTGTCGATGTAGAAGATGAAAGATTAACCTTTAAACGGTTATCTGTAGAAATGTTAGCGTAATCCGTAGGGTGGGCAATCCCCACCCTAATTTATTCATGATGTAAACTATTAATTAATTTTATAACAACCGTTTTTCACTAATTTGATACTATTGTAGTTATCAGCATCTTCAAAATTAAACTGCCAAAGAAAGTATAAATCATTATTCTTTTCAAAAAATCGTGTAACTACTTTCTGATTAGTATGTAATTGCCATTGTTTAAAAGGATAGAAGAGTTGTCTAATAATTATATTTTCAGTATTCTGGTTTTTAGCTTCTACTAATACAACTTGTTTTTTCCCTTCATAACCAGCATCTACCTCAGTTTGCACACTCTTGGCTGTTATTTTTTGCTTACCGACATAAAAGCTAAATTCTGGTGTATATTTTCTTCCTCTAATCGTTAACACTAAGGTATTATCATCCATAAAAGTCCTAATTAAACTTGAAGCATAGGCGAAATCAAGATGTTGCATTTCAGAATTACCAACAAGGGAAATATCTAAAGTAAAATCTAACTGAGAATTATAAATAGTTGCTGATTTATCAATTTTCGGTATATCTATATATCCTTCCTCTTTAATAATTGCATATTGTCCATTGCGGACTGGAAGCAAAAAAAGATTATTATCTATGAAAACTTGAGGTCTTTTTTCTCTGGGATCTTGTTTGCAAAGTATTCTTGGCTCTTTTTCTCCAGTTTCAGTAAAATTTTGACAAGCTACTTTAATTTGTTTAGCTGTTATGTAAAAGGTATGATTGTTAAAATCGTGATTATATATATTATAGTCTTGAAAAATTTTATACCAAGACCTATCAATTGCTCTAGTCATAAGTATTTGGACTTTATTAAACGTTAAATAGTAATCCGTAGTAGGGCGATGCACTGCCCACCGTACTTATAATATTAAATTCTCTTCTCAATTTAGTAATTAGTAATAACTAATTCTGTAATTTTACCTCTTTTGCTAGCATCGCTATTAACCATACGACTTGCATAAACTTCATTGATTTTATAATCACTATAAAGATAGTGAAAAAAATTATCTTCTAACTCCTTATTATGAGGATTAGAATTGCTCAACATAATTTTCGCACTATAATCTTCACTCAAATGTTTATAGTACTGACTAAGTTCAATTTGATTTTGATCGTTAAAGCCAGATTTAGCATAAGACGTAAAGCTTGAAGTTTTATTAATCGGTCTATAAGGAGGGTCTATATAGACAAAAGATTTATTGTCTATTAATTTATCGAAATTATCATAATTACCTGAAACAAGTGTCACATCTTGCAAGATTTGTGAAACTTTTAGGATATTAGTTTCATCACAAATTTTAGGATTTTTATATCTACCAAAAGGAACATTAAAATCTCCTTTTTTATTAGTTCTATATAAGCCATTGAAGCAAGTTTTATTGATAAAAATTAAAAAAGATACTCTTTCAAGAGATTTTTGCGATAAATTTTTATAGTCAAAATTAATTCTCTGGTCATTATAGTCTTGTCTAATTTTATAAAATATTTTTTCTCTTTGCTTATTGTCGCTTTGATAATAATTTTGTTGCAATTGCGACAGGAAGTTAATTAAACCATGAGGATTTTGTTGAATTACCTTATAACCAAGTATCAGGTCTTTATTTATATCATTAAGAAAAACTTTCTCTATCGAATATTTTTGAATAACATAAAAAAAAACTGCACCTCCTCCTAAGAAAAGTTCAAAATATTTATTTACCTTTCCTTCTTTTAATTGTTGGGGATATAGTTTGTCAAACTGTTCTAGTAACTGTGTTTTGCCTCCAGCCCACTTTAAAAAAGGCTTTGCTAAAGATGTATTTTTATTGATTTTATTTGAAATTTGTAATTGACTCATTTGATATTTTGTTAGTAGGCACAGAAACTATAACACACATGATTTATTTGAGTAATTCAATTATTTTTTACTACTTTCCTAGCTGGCGATCGCCAGCTAGGAGATTATATATTACTTCCTGAAACTAAATCAGATCGCCCTGCTTCTATTAAAGCTTGATCGCGTATCCGACAAGAATCACATAAGCCACAGGGTTTTTCTCCTCCCTGATAACAAGACCAAGTATCCTCGATAGGGACACCCAAACTCAAAGCACGACGCACAATATCTACTTTAGAATCTTTCACTAAAGGTGCAACCAGTTGAATAGTATTACCTTCCACTCCAACTTTAGAAGCGAGATTAGCTAACTGTTGATAAGCGTTTAAATATTCAGGACGACAGTCAGGATAGCCAGAATAATCCACAGCATTAATACCAAGATATACTGCTTCTGCATTTTTGGCTTCTGCTAAAGAAAGAGCGATCGCAATAAAAACGGTATTTCTTCCAGGGACATAAGTAGAAGGAATCACATCAGGTTTTACTCCTTCTTGGGGGATATCCATAGAAGTATCGGTTAGGGAAGAACCACCCCACTGAGATAGGTTAACATCAACGATAAAATGTTCTGTGATGTTGAGTTTTGCTACTATTTTTTTGGCTGCGAGTAACTCTCGATGATGGCGTTGACCATAACGAAAAGAAAGTGCAATTACTTCATAACCTTCTGAAATTGCGATCGCTGCTGTAGTAGCAGAATCCAAACCACCAGATAGTAACACTACTGCTTTTTTCATCTAACTTCTAATAACTTGTGAGTTTGCAGACTAATACGCCATTGAGGATGATGTAATACGTAATCAAAAATCAACTCTTTACTTTTTGGGGTACTCCATTCTGGTTGGAGATATTTCACAGTTTCAGAAGGTACTAACTTAGACTGTTGTTCAGCCCATCGTAGATCGTATTTATTCACAACCACCACTTTCAGTTCACTAACATGAGGATAAATACTAGGGTGAGGTGGTTTAAATTGCTTAGGGGAAAAAGTCACCCAGTCGAAGCTACCACTAAAAGGATGCGCCCCTGAAGTTTCCAAGTGAACTTTCATTCCCAACTCTTTAAGAGCAGTAGTGAGGGGGTCAAGGTAGTGCATCAAAGGTTCACCACCAGTAATAATCACAATAGCGGGATTGTGTTTCTTAGCGGATTTTGCCAACTCTGTAAAAGAGTAAGGGGGATGACGTTTAGCATTCCATGATTCTTTGGTATCACACCAATGACAACCCACATCACAACCACCGAGACGAATAAAAAAGGCGTTTACCCCCGTCCAAGTCCCCTCTCCCTGTACAGAATGGAAAGTTTCGACTATAGGATAAGTAACAATTTTCATAAAAAGTCCTGAGATACTCGTTCCCTAAAAGAGTGCCAGAGGTTGCATGACGCAAAACAAAGTGCCTCGATGGCATAGCAAGTTTTGCAATCAACTCGCGCTTACAGGAACAGTATTCGTTCTCCACGTGCTATAGGTTAAAAATTTGATGTCCTTGGGATTAGCTGATTGAGTTAATCGCTTCCCTGTTTCTAAAGAATGAAGGCTGATTACCTTTCTCTGTAGTTCTTTCTTGGTTGGTTTGAGCATCTCACCACCAACATAAGTTAAACCCCATTTGGGATGCTTAACTATCGAACCTCGTTTGAAGCCAGCAGATATCGTACCTCCATAACGAGAGCGAATATTTCCTGGTGCCTGTTCTAAACGATGCAACTGACGACGATAAAAGCGCAATGGAGTTACAACCAACAAGTTTTGATTACTAGGATTAATTTCACCTCCAAGAATATCATAAGCCAAGCAAAAGCTATCTACACAATGGGCAGAAAACACTGTTGCCATCTTGTTATTGCTTTTCTTTGACATCCTCCCTCGATTTATCGAGGGAGGATGTCAATCCATCTATTAGCTCTGCCAAGGGTTGTGGGCATAAGTGGTATTTGGTTTGAATCTACTACTGGTACTGATTTTTGCATTTGGCTATAACAAGCAATACTGTTTGGTATGCAGTTTGTAAGTTGTACGAGTGTTAGAGCAACTTCGGTTAGCTAAACCACTGGATAGGGAATAAGACCAACAACGATAGAGCAAAGCTCGAAAATAGAAGGCACTCTAAATGAAACAGGAAGCCTACAGTTTCAGTGTAGATAGTTCACATTATGAAAACTAGATTTTAGTCCTCTTGAGAGGACTTGAGCTATTAGCCAAGAAATTCATTTCTTGGTGATTTATTTGTCTTGTCTGGTGCAAAATCTGAGTATTACCTGTAACCTCTTACCCATTCCCCATTCCCCATTCCCCATTCCCCTTATCTTATTACACAGCTATTTAGAGCCTTCTACCGCTACAGCATATTGCTGTAATTCTTCGAGGGAGACATAATCTAGAGCTTTGGTATGAGTAGAAGCTAGAACAATGGGGGTAGCAAAACCAGCATCTTTGGCTTCCTTCCATCTTAGCGCACATAAGCACCAGCGATCGCCTGGTTTCAGCCCAGGAAATTGCCATTGAGGGCGAGGTGTTGATAAATCATTTCCTTGGGCTTTAGTAAAAGTTAAAAACTCTTCTGTAACTTTGGCACAAATAACATGACGACCCAGATCGTATTCATTAGTGCGACAGAAACCATCCCGAAAATACCCTGCTTTTATCTTAGTGCAACAGGGTTGTAATGCCTCACCGAGGACATTTTTGGTAATTTGATTCATTGCGGGGTTTCTTCTCTATTCCATAGTTAATTATAGAAAATAAGGGGAGACAGATTTACTGTCTCTAGCTATGTCTCGCTGAAGCAAGAATCTGCCCCGATTTCATCGGGCAGAGTGTCAACTTAGTCATATAGAAGGGACCAAGAGTTGTTAATTTATAACTGTTAATTGTTCATTGTTAATTGTTGTAAGTCGCTGTTTCAGAATTGCTCTTAATTGATCTTGTTGTTCCACTGTTCCTGCTAGCAGAATACCTATTTTGCCAATTAAAACAGTACCCCAGTTAACTATAATTATTCCTGTACCTTTATTAATATCAAACTCAATATCTTTAAGATCGATTTCCTCTAGAGAATGATATTTAGTTTCAAAATTTTCACAAGTCCAACTAGGTATTTTGAATTTTTTAGCAACACCAGTAGGATAAGATGCACCATTAAAACGAGGATTACATTCAATCGCGAGATAGCTAGGACTACTGTCTGATTCTACTACCGCTACATCAAAAGCAAATATCTCTTTCATTCCTTGCTGATACATCCATTCTGCCATTGGTTCTACAATTTCCCAAGGTTGATGTTGAGTCGGATAGCGATTTCCCATGTGTGCATAGCCATCCAAGACTTGTTCTGTTGCAGCAAAATGTTCTAACCCTTGAGAAGTAATTTTATATTGTAGATTCAGAAAATTAGAAGCCTTGACTTCCTGCTGAATTTGTAATGGTACTTCACTATCAAATTCTTCTAAAGCTGCTTTTAGTTGTTGTCGATCTTCACAACGATATATTCCTACACCATCAACAGATACGGCTGGTTTTAGATAGCAAGGATAGTAAAAATCATCCCAGTTGGTAACTTCTAATTTATTTTCAAAACACCAAGTTTGAGGAACACTGACATTTAACTTCTGTGCTAGCTGAATGAAGTTATTTTTGGAGTTAATATATTCAACTACCTCAAACCAATCCCGATCTATCTGATGAAACCATTTTTTATCGGTACTGCGCTCGTGAACAACATCACCGAAAATAAAGACAGAAGTATCATAGTCAGGATAGTCACTCATCAGAGTATGAGACACATCCCAAATTACTGTATGACTGTGACTTAAACCGATGCGATCATAGTGAGCGGTAATAGCTTCCCACTGAGACTTAATAGCAGGATGTAACTGAATTAAATCCTCTGGTTCAGTGCTTCCCAAGACTCTACCAGAAAATAAATAGTTTCCAGTCACCGATTCATGAGTACAAATCATGATGTCGTGATTGTATATTTTCCTACTCATAAGTTCAATTTTGCTTATTCTAAACTTTTACATCAGATTGTCTCAAAACAAAACAAATCTTTGTTTTTGTTTATCAAATCCCTTATAGACCAATACTTTCAGCCTACATATGATCCTTGTTACGCTCTATTCTAGTTATCCCTAACTTATTTACTGTATCTAATTTGACTAATTGAGTAGATTCTTGTATAATATATTTCTTAATTACTACTTACTTAATTACTTATTTTGAACTTAAATACCAAAGCGAGGCGGTTTGACACTACCTCGCTATTTTTTTATTAAATTGTCTATCAAGGCGATCGCCCCTAGATAAGTAATAAGTAATAGATTTCTTGCACCAACTCCTATAAACCCTGGTCAAGTTAAGGCAATCTTGCAATTAACAATTAACAATTAGCAAGAGCGCAATTAGCTTTTCATCCACCTACTAATTTTTGATAACATCTAGGGAAAATTTGAGGTGGTGAAACAGATGAAAGTAGGTTTATTATTTGGGGGTCGTTCAGGAGAGCATGAAGTTTCTATTGTCTCGGCAAAAGCGATCGCTGGTGCTTTACAATCAGAAGAAAATCAGGCTAAGTATCAAGTAATCCCTGTCTATATTGATAAAGGGGGAGTGTGGCACTCTCAGGATGTGAGCCAAGAAGTATTAGCTACAGGTAAAGCTCTGGAAGCTTCAAAAACAGGTAATCTCTGGCAATTTCCCACTGAATCAGCCGAAATAGAAGTCTGGTTTCCCATTTTACATGGTCCAAATGGAGAAGATGGCACAATACAAGGCTTATTAACCCTAATGCAAGTTCCCTTTGTGGGTAGCGGTGTTTTGGGTTCATCACTAGCAATGGATAAACTAGCTATGAAAACAGCTTTTGCTGAAGCTGGACTAGCCCAAGTAAAATATGTTGCAGTATCTAGAGATCAAGTTTGGTCTAGCCCTTGTATCTTTCCGAAACTGTGTGATGATATTGAGACAGCTTTAGATTATCCCTGTTTTGTCAAACCTGCTAACTTAGGTTCTTCTGTCGGTATTGCCAAAGTGCGATCGCGTAGTGAGTTAGAATCAGCATTAGATAATGCAGCTAGTTATGACCGCAGAATTATTGTAGAAGCAGGAGTAGTAGCTAGAGAGGTAGAATGTGCCGTATTAGGCAACGCTTATCCAAAAGCTTCTGTAATTGGGGAAATTAGTTTTGATAGCGATTTCTATGACTACGAGACAAAATATACCGCAGGATTAGCCCAACTTCAGATTCCTGCATCTATTCCCGATACTATTACATCTCAAATTCAAGAGATGGCGTTACAAGCATTTAAGGCTGTGGATGCTGCTGGTTTAGCCAGAGTTGATTTCTTTTATGTAGAAGCTACAGGAGAAGTGTTAATTAATGAGATTAATACTCTACCTGGGTTTACTGCTACCAGTATGTATCCCAGACTATGGCAAGCTACAGGTATTACCTTTCCTAAATTAGTCGCTAAATTAATTGAATTAGCAATTACTCGTCATCAAGAAAATAGCTCCGAATCTTAAACTTAGAGTGGGCAGTACATCGCCCAGGTATATTAGGAGTGGTAATATACTTTGATTTCCCAAACCAGAATTAAACATTGTCACCATTCGGAGAATTAAATATGAATCGCAATGACCTTTTCCGTCCCTTACAAATTGCGGTGATGACTGTTTCTGATACTCGAACTGAAGCTGACGATAAATCGGGCAAAATATTAATTGATAATCTCAAGAACACAGGACATCTTCTAAGAGATAAAGTAATTGTTCCTGATAATATCTATAAAATTCGTGCCGTTATATCTGGATGGATTGCTGATGAATCTATCCAGATAATTTTAACCACTGGTGGTACTGGAGTTACAGGGCGAGATCAGACTCCTGAAGCAATTAAACCATTACTAGATAAGGAAATTACGGGATTTGGCGAGATATTTCGGATGATTTCTTATCAAGAGATTAAAACTTCTACTATTCAATCTCGTACCCTAGCAGGCGTTGCTAATGGTACTTATATCTTTTGTTTACCTGGTTCTAGCGGTGCTTGTCAAACAGGATGGGACATAATTAAAGACCAACTTGATTCCCGTAATCGTCCTTGCAATTTGGCTCAATTAATCCCCAGACTCACTGAAACTTAGGTTTATCAAGACCAAGCGCAAATTCTTCAGACTGTGATCTCACTCAACGCGAAAACCGAATCTTTACCCTTCGATAATCTTGATACTCAACTTCTTCTCCACCAGCTTGATATTGGATCTTGTCCAAAACATAAAGTGGTAGCTCTGTAATCAATGACTTACTTACTTTTAGAGATGCGATCGCCGTTGTAGAGGATGATTTTTGGAATCGCAATGATAGACGTAAACAGAAACGTGATAAAGATAATCCTAGTGATTTAAGTAGCTGGAATGATACTTACTGGCGTTTCTATAAGCATTTGCCATCTTTAGATAAGGCAGTTAATCTTAAAGATATTCAAACTACCTTAGAGCGATGGAAAAAAGGCAGTAAGAGCTATAAAAGTGCTGTATCCGTGTTTAAAAAGCTAGCTAGGGTAGCAAACAAAGACAGCATCATTGAATCACTAGACAAATTAGATGTAACTCAAACCGAGTTTAAAGAATTGCAATCAGCTACTCTAGAAGATTTTTTTGAATGGCGCGATCCCGCAGGGTTCTGGCTTCGCCAGCGCGCACTTTAGGGATAACCACTGAACTCGATCCAAGATGTAATCTGGATACTCGTAAAGCATGGTTATGGGTATTCAGCATACAAGTTGTCTATGGCTTAAGAATACACGAAGTATTTGCTATTCAAAACCTAGATGAACCATTTACCACCAAAGATAAAGTAATCATCCCTGCACTAAATGATGCCAGCAATAATCAAAACTTAGTAGTTATAGGAGAAAAATCCAAAATAGGTACTAAAACTAAGACTAGTTACCGTATTGCTAGACCATTAATTCCTAATAAGTATCCTGAACTAATAGAACGGTTAGAAATTAAAAAACCATTGTTGCCTAACAATAAACCTTTATCTACTGAGAGCAAAGCTATAATCAATTTTCACGGTAAAATAGCTAGAACGTATTTATTAAAATGGGATTCACCATTTACGCAAACTCACGCACTCAGACACTTAGCTAATCTCAATGGGATGCAAGCTGGTATCAGTTTAGAGGTTAGAGCGCAATCACTTGGTCATAGTCCCACAATGAACGATACTACCTACAAGAAACGTCAACACACTAAAACTACTATTGACATTCTGTTAGACAGCAACAAACAAGCAATAGACTTTACCAGTGGTTTACTAGAAGCTAAACAGATAATCAAAAAGTACCCTAACTCATCCGTAGCAGTGGTGGAGTTAATCAGCAAGATATACCAAAAGTCAGAATATGAAATAGAAGAGTTATTAAACTAATTACCACAAGCTAAGTAATTACTCAAGTAGGTCTAACAAACCTACTTTTTTTATGCCTTATATGCAGAAAACCGAGTTAAGACAACTAACCCAACTCGGTAGAGGTACTAATGACTCAATCAAAAAACCCAATCCTATTTTATTCGGTGTTTTTTTGTATCAAATTTCTTGGCAGTGACGTGATTTCTATTATTGTCTTGTCCAATTATTTTCATCACCCTCAAAGCTTTACCAGATGGGAGATTCAAGCTACGAACTTGATTATTTGGAACACCCTCAAACCCTTATTATATCGTTACCCAAGGTATCGAGTAAGGAAAAAGCTATCTTATAGCTCAGTTTATGAAATGGTTATTAGGACATAAAATTAACTTTACTGCTGCATCTCCTACTAATAAAGCTGCTAGGAATCTAGCTAGATTAGCCAAGGAAAATGACTTGTATTCCGTTGAAGTTACTACAGTAGCCAAACTGCTAGGTCAACAACCCGAACTTAATGAGGACTCGGGTAAAGAGGAATTTGTTACTAATGATTCATCCATTGGCAGTTATCAAGTAGTAATCATAGATGAGTTTTCAATGATTAGTAAAGCTAACTTTGAGGATATTACTTGGGAAGCAAAATATAGTGACACGAAAATAGTAGACCTCTTGCTTTCAGTCTGATAAAAAAGAGATAAATAGGTCAGTGAAGAAGAAAAAAGATGACCTACTTTCAAAGTAAAAAATTTGACTTCGGAAAAGTTCAAACGCCTATGTGGGGTGAAGAAAGAGACGTTCGCTTCATAGGTTAAGATAGTAGAAAACCAAGAAAAACTCAAAACTAAAACAGGAAGACCCTCTAAATTAAGTCTAGAAAATCAAGTATTGATGAATGCGCGAATATCTAAGAGAATATAGAACTTACTTTCATATAGCTCAAAGCTGGAGTGTAAACGAATCGACAGCTTACCGAATAATTCGGAAGATAGAAAATATCTTAATTCGCTCAAAAGAATTTACCTTACCAGGAAAAAAACAGTTGTTACAATCAAATAATAAAATAGAAGTAATTGTAATTGATGTAACAGAAACCCCCATTGAACGTCCTAAAAAAAACAGAAAAAATACTACAGTGGTAAAAAGAAAAAGCACACTTTAAAATCTCAAATAATTGTCAATCGTACCGCCAAAGCAAATTATCTGTACCGCATATGGTAAGGGGCATTCGTCACGATTTTAAGCTTTTTAAGAAAAGCAAAACTCATTTATTAGAACCAACATCTTGCTTAGGAGATAAAGGATATCAGGGCTCTACCGAACTTACAGTGTTGAATTTGGGTAAAAGGCTTATCTGTAAACGGATTTAGGAAAAAACATACAAGCATCAAACTATCAAGAACTCAAAGTCTTGCTGTGCAAGACTTTTAATGACTAGTTTCTAACAGTTTTACATCGCAGGTTCG
>JASJCP010000097.1 GCA_030065935.1 Xenococcaceae cyanobacterium MO_167.B27 | reverse complement strand
CGAACCTGCGATGTAAAACTGTTAGAAACTAGTCATTAAAAGTCTTGCACAGCAAGACTTTGAGTTCTTGATAGTTTGATGCTTGTATGTTTTTTCCTAAATCCGTTTACAGATAAGCCTTTTACCCAAATTCAACACTCTCTTGTTCGGTAGAGCCAATTTTTGATAGTTAAGCCATTAATTAAGGGAAGGTTTTAATCCTTCCCCTAGGATCAAAACTTTGTAGGAAGCATTGCAAATTTGAGCGATTCGCACTACCGCCATATCTGTTACTTTTCCTGGGATAAAACTGGCAATTCCCAAGTAGTCAACTTAGATGTAATTGCGAATTATGTCTTCTAAACCCTTGACTCTAAAACCATTACCAACTGCTGCCATTTTCCATTCATCTTTATGACGATAAACCTCTGCTAGAGTCATTCCCGTCATTTCTGTATACTTGCTTCCAGATAGGTCATAACGGGCTAATTCTCGATTGTTAGAGCCATTGACCAGACGGACAAAAGCATTTTCAACTTGACCAAAATTTTGCTTTCGTTGAACGCATTGATAGATATTAACTACAAAAACCAATCTACAAATTCGAGAGGGAATTTTAGGTAAATCTACAATAATCACCTCATCATCTCCATCTCCTTTCCCAGTTAAATTATCTCCCAGGTGGGTAATTGCTCCTGACTGATGTTTGAGATTGCCAAAATAGACTACATCTTTTTTGAGATTGGTCAGTTTATTATTAGCGTTAAGACATAAAACATATGTATCTAAGTCGAAGTCATGACCACCACCAAAAGCACTGAAAAATCCTCCGCCAGATTTCTGCACTACATCCCAACCCAAACCACACATAAGTTGAGTTAAATTAGGGGCTTCTTTTGATAAAGAAATCCGTTGTCCTTTTTGTAAACAAATACTCATAATAATTGCTCCTAGCTTTGATAACGGTCTAATAATGCTTGCAATCCACCTTGATAACCAGAACCAATCGCATTTATACGCCATGCTCCATCTTTGCGATATATTTCTGCCATAATCATGGCAGTTTCTATGGAATAGTCTTCACCCAAATCATAACGAAGAATCTCTTGACCATCGACAACATTTAAAATTCGGACAAAGGCATTATTTACTTGACCAAAATTTTGACCCCGCTTATCTGCTTCGTGAATAGTCACGACAAAAACTATTTTTTGTATTTCACTGGGAACTTTTTGCAAATTAACTTTGATAATTTCATCGTCTCGTTCTCCATTACCTGTTAAGTTATCGCCTTTATGCTCCACGCATTTATCAGGGTCAGGACTGGTTAAATTGTTATAGAAGATGAAATGTTTATCTGATACTAACTTTCCATTATTTCCTAACATAAATACAGAAGCGTCGAGATCGAAATCAAACCCTGAATCTGTTACGTTAGTATCCCAACCTAAGCCCACTATTACTGCTTCTAGTCCTGGGGCTACTTTTTCTAACGAGACTCTCTGTCCTTTGGCTAAAGAAACTACCATTGTTCAACTCCTTGAATTTTCAAAATGTTCTCAAATTACCGATAAAGATTGAGTAAAGCTTGTAATCTGCCTCGAGCATTAGAAGGTATCCCATTGATGCACCATTTTTAATCTTTGCGATAAAACTCCTTCATAATTAAGGCAGTTTCGATAAAATAGTCTTTTTTTCTTAAGAGTTAAGTAAAGATGTTTTTTGCTTAGAAAAACCAAAAGCAAAGATACAAAACACCATCAAGATTTCAAAAGACTCTGGGATAACTAAGGAAGGATAAATAATTTCTACTAAAAGTTTAAGGGCAACCAAACAAATAGCTAAATATCCAGAAAGTTCTAAATAGGTAAATTTTTCCATCCAAGCTTGAAATAAATCGGCGAGAAATCTTAGAGCTAAAACTCCAATTGCACAACCAATAATAATTACAAAAAAGCGATCGCTGATTCTAACGATCTAGTATAATACTGATTTTATTAATACTATAAAAAACTAGATATTTTATATTACAATTATAATGCAGAAGTTATCCCTAGATATTAAGTACCCAGGCAAAATTATTTACACATTTTATTCTCTAGAAAGTTAGAATGCTGTTAGCCCTTACCTATTGTCTAAATACTTACAGTAAGGATTCAAAAGCACCACCTTGATTGAGAAAAGCTGCTGAAAAATTTGGATTATCAAGAATTGCTTGTGTTTCCTGTGGTCCAGCAAACAAGAAAGTATTATTTGCGCGATTTTGGAAACGATTAAACGCTGTTCCTCGATTAGCACCAACACCATAGAGATAAAATTCGGGAATGTCGGTAGTACCATCACTATCAAAGCCTTGTCGTTCCCACCTATCTCTTTGATCTGAGTCTGGAGCAAAGATAGCATCATATTCTCCTTGTCCAACAAACAGAAAAGTTCCCGGATTATCGAGACTTGAGAGACGAAAGAAACCCTCCAAACCCTCTCCTGATTGGGTACTGGCAACAAAAGCAGGATTGCCACCCCCTTCTAATTCAAAGGTTTGATTAAAATCGGGGTTGGCTAAAATAGCATCTCTTTCTGCTGCACCCACAAATACATAAGTTCCTGTATCAAAAGTAGTATTGCGGAAACGATAAAGCTCTATATTACTATCGGTTATGGATAAGGTGTAATTACCTTGACTTCCTGGTGCTGCACCATCTCCAGTGAGGGGGTCATATTCTCTAGCTCGATCGCTGCTGCCATTAACTCCGATAATATATTCAGTATTGGCGGTGACTTCTTGTTGGATAAAACTCCCTCTAGTTTGGGGACTTTCGTCGTCATTAAAAGCGATTTCGTTGCCGTTGCTATCAAATAATCTTAAGAAGGTATCTGCACTAAATGATTCATCTGCACTGGCTCTTATATTTACAGTACCGTCATTGGTAGGAATAAAGCGATATAAGTCGATATCTTCTGCACCTAAGACTAAACCGTTATCTTGTCCTATATTACCAGTAATGCGATCGCCGACTGTAATGTTACGGACAGATTCACTGTCAATAGTATCATCAGAGAGGGAGCCTACTTGATCCAAAGATAAAAGACTAGCATTGATAGTATATTCTCCTGTGTCTCCTCCTGAACCACTACCCGAACCAAAGGGGTCAAAGTTTTCATTACCATAGCCTGTAATGGCGACAAAATAATCGGTGTTGGCTTCGATCACATATCGCAATAAGGGGTCTAATCCATCGGTGTCGTCATTTTCTGCTAGCAAGTTACCATTACTATCAAACAGCAAAGCAAAGGTATCTGTTTCAGTAGAATCAATATCTATTTCTAATAATCCTACTTGTTGGCTATTGAATTTATAGAAATCTACATCGCGATCACCTACTGTAATTCCTTCATCTTCTCCGATATTTTCTTGACGGTTGGTAACAGGTAAAGCTGTAGTAGAAGTAACTTGGGTAATAGTACCATTAATATCGTTGTTGATAAAACTGACAATCAGTTCATAAGAACCACCATCTCCAGTTTCAGGACGATTACTTAGGTTTGTGGGGTCATAATCTTGGTTGAAAAAGTCGGAGACACCAATGTGATAGACTTCCCCTCTTTCGACTATTACACCTAGGAAGCTATCGGTAATGTGTCCATAATTGCCTTTGATGTAATTCCCATCGTCATCGAAAACACCATCAATTAAGTTTGTTTGATTGGGGTCTTCTAAAACTATGCCAAAAGAATCTTCAAACTCGGTAAAGTTTCCAGCAGCATTGAAACTGAGATCGTCATCACTTTCAAAAGGTTCTCCAGTATCTGCAAAAACTAAATCATTTCCTTCTTCATCAAACAGACGTAAAAAGGAATCGACATATTGACCTTCTGGGAAGGGGGTATCAATATCAACAAATAATATGCCATTATCAGGAACAACAATTCTAAATAAATCTACGTCTGATACTCCCACAGGTTCGCCGTAGTCTGCACCAATAAAACCAGGAAATATCAGAGGTTCGAGGTCATTTCCTAAATCGACAACTTGTGCGCCACTGACTAAACCATTGGGGTCACTGTTAGTAAGGCTGAATTGTATAGAGTAATTTCCTGTGTCTGCTGGGATGCCACTTCCTGCTACATTAGGGTTATAGCTGTCGTTGTTAAAACCACTAACTCCTGCATAGTAAGTACCAGATGCTAATTCGGTTTCAATACGAGAAAATAAACCGTCTCCGTCATCATCATCCTCCTCTATCTCATTACCACTCTCATCAAATAAGCGAAGATAAGTATCAAAATCATCTGGATCATCAGTTCTAGTACCTAATTCAATAGTGACAGTTCCAGGGGATTCTACTTCAAAGCGGAAAATATCTACGTCTGTATCTCCCACTAGTGTTCCATTACCATCAAAGCCGATAGTACCTGAAATGGGGTCAACAGGCTCACCATCAAGGGTAGGACCAATAAATGCTCCTTCAATTGTGCCATTAGGATCGGCTGAAACGTTGTCATCGGGAGGAGGGGGCGCAATACCATCAAACCGCCTTCTTAGTTCGACAACAGCGTTATAAATATTGAGGCGAGGAAAAGATAATCCTGTGTTAGCAACAATATCAGCTTCATCATCCCCATCCACTACTATATCTGCGGTAGAGTGGAAAATATCCACTACTTCATCAGGAGTGAGTAGTCTTCCACCAAACTGTAATGCTGCTTCTTGCAAAAGTGCTACCGCCCCTGCGACGTGGGGAGATGCCATACTTGTACCTGGTAATAGCTCAAAGCCATCTGCATCGGGATAGGTACTGTTAATTAATGCTCCTGGTGCGAGGATAAAATTAGGTGCATCAAGGCGTTGACTAAAAACTGTAACACGGTCTGCTCCTGGTTGTTGTGACCCTGCGAACCAACCAAAAGGATCGTTAGCATCTTGCCAAACTGCGCCTACAGATAAGGTGGAGTAAATAGCAGGTGCGCCGACATTTTGTTCTTCATTGGGAATACCATTTCTGGGGTCTTTAAACTGGTAGGAATTACCAGCAGCAGACACAACTGTTACTCCTTCTTGCTCTAAGCGATTAATTAAATCAATTCCTGGGTCGCCCAATACTTCGTTTTCGGAGCTAAAGAAACCAAACCCCAAGGACATATTTACCGCTACGATGTTGTACTCTTCATGGTTGTCTAGTACCCATTCCAAAGCCTGATTGACATTAAAGCCATTACCGCTACCATTAGCATCTAATACTTTCAGCCCAATAAGATCCACATCGGGCGCAACACCAATAGTTTCGTCTGCTGCTCCTACTGTACCTGCTACGTGAGTTCCATGTCCTTCATCGTCGAGAGGGTCATTATCATTATTAACAAAGTCAACCCCTGTAATATAGTTGGGTGCGAGTAAAGGATGATTATATTCAATTCCTGTATCTATTACCGCAACAGCTAAACCACTTCCATCAATTCCTGCAAATTGAGGATCGTTCCGTAATTGAGTCAAACCAATCAGGTCAAAAGCAGGATTATCACCAAAGTTAGCTTGTTCGATGGTGATGAGTTGTTCATCTAGCTCAATCACCGCAGTATCATCTTCAGCTTGAATATCGGCAATTTCTTCGGGACTAAGTTCTACTCCTGTAACATTCGCTGCAAATAACTCTCCCTCATCTCCTATCCCATCAGTTGTATTAAATTGCCAATCTAGAAAATGCCCTAATTCTTCGATAATAACTTTGCTTACTCTGCTAATGTTGTTTTCTTCAGCAACTAAAAATTCTTCAGCAAGATAGACAGTGTTGGTGTCAGCAGAATAAGCTCCATTAGCGTAATTGATTTCGGAAGTTGACCTAATTTCTATCTCAGGTAAGCTATTACTGTTATCCTGCAACCAGGAAACTACCCCTTCTGTGTCTATGGTTTCTCCAAAGATTGTGGGTAACAAGACTTGAGCTTGAGCAGATGCACCAAAATTGGTTAAGAGATTTTGGGCTTCTGAAATTGCACCGATTAGGGTGGTATTGGTGGAGTTATCCATTAGGAAACAGAATCTAGATATCTTTTATTATATCAATACAATAAAACTACAATGCAGTCTTCCTTATCACAGATGTAACTAAATTCAATAATGTTCCTATCTTCTATCTGTAGTAGGGTGGGCAGTGCATCGCCCTACTATTTATCATCTTTTTCTCGCAAGGAGACCCGCGAGTCAGGGTTGACAAATAGATGCAGGTTTTTTGGTTGGAAACCTAGCTTAAAAACCTCCCATTTCTGGGGTCGAAGGTACTCCGCCGTAAAACGACGGAGCCTGCTTCGACTTCGTAATGTTTGCCTCGACAAAGTTAACGGTCGGTACTCTCCAAGCAGCACTGGTTTAACCCAACACCTGTTTAACCACTTGGTTCTAGAGCTTGAGGCTGGCACGCACCTCAAGGTAGGAACTTTAACGCTTGCCGTTAACGTAGCCAGAGTTTTGGCTTAGTCTGGTCAACTTGTGGGCTTTCTACAAGCCCCCGCTAGAGGCGGTGGGTTGTTGACTACAGCCAAAAGGATAAGCAGAATTATAAGTATTATCTCTTTTCCCAAACCAGTTGTAGCGATTATCTCTAATTTGTTCGTAAGTGCGATCACCGACCTGTTTCATTCCTGGTAAAGCACGATAAGCAGAGATAAAAACTGTTCCTAATGGCAACAAATTAGCAATTTCTTCTGCTGCATTACTACCTTGCCATCTTCTATCTGGTTGACTAGCATCAATTAAAATCATACCCATGTCACAGTCTTTTGATGTGATGTTAAATTGAGCTAAAGCAGACTCATTCTGCATCGGAATATAGTCAAAAATATTTCCTTGATCGAATTTTTCTAATAGCTGAGTAAAAGTAACACAAAGGTTACAATTTCCATCATAAATAACGTGGTATTGCATCTTTATTTATTGTTTATTACTTATTTTAATAATTTTGCTTGTTCGATCCATTGTTTCACTTGTCCTACAGAAGGAGATAAATCTTTATTGCGAGTATTACCTACATAAAGACGTTTTAGATGAGAGTGCAATTGAGATAAAGGGGTTTGTTTTAGCTGTGCTACTGACGCAATACCAGAATGTAATAGTGCGCCACAATGTTCGCAACCCACAGTGGGAATACGAGCCAAATCCGCAAGAGCCGACCATTTATTGATATATTTTAAAGAAATTTGCAATTTATTGGCTAAGGTATATTTATCTTGAGGAGTTTTGACTTTAGCTAATAAATCTTGAGTGGTGTAAATTCCATTACTGGTTAACAAATCCTGGTCTTTTTTACTAATACCAGGTAATTTATCTATCGACCAGTAAACCGCATCTAATTTTATAACCATAATTGCCTTTTACTTAGTTAAAAATTAATTTAGTAATACTTTATAAATGAGTTTAATCACTTCTGAACCTGTTGATAATCAAACAATAAAACCAATTAATTTCTGGGGTGATACTTGGAAAAAACTTAACCGAGAGGTGTTCACTCATGCTTCGTGATCGCAATGCTTTATTCGGGATGATTATGTTATTCATTATTATCTCTAGTATAGTTTTTTTGCCCTTGGTTTATACTACCTCTGGAGATAAAATTGATTTTACCCTCTCTACTATGCCCCCTAGTTGGCAACATCCTTTCGGGACAAATGACTTAGGACAAGACCAATTAGCTAGACTTTTACAAGGAGGAAGAATCTCCTTAACAGTAGGAGTTGCTGCAATGGTAGTAGCTATTTTTTTAGGAATATTAATTGGGGCGATCGCTGGCTTCTATGGTGGTATTATCGATGGTATTTTAATGAGAATTACCGATATTTTCTTGTCTTTACCCCAATTACCATTGTTACTCCTAATTACTTATTTATTTCGCGATAGTATGAGAAGTATTTTTGGGGCAGAGTTGGGAATATTTATGTTAATTGTGCTAATTATTGGTGTTTTAAATTGGATGTCGATCGCTAGACTGGTAAGAGCTAATTTTTTAAAATTTCGAGAACTGGAATTTGTCACTGCTGCTAAGGCGATCGGTGCTAATCCTTTTCAGATTATTTGGTTTCACTTATTACCTAATACTTTCAATATCATTATTGTCGCAGCAACTTTATCTGTAGGTAATGCTATTCTTACTGAATCTACTTTAAGTTTTTTGGGCTTAGGATTCCCCCCCGATGTTCCTACTTGGGGTAGGATGTTATTTGAAGCTAAAGATTATATTAGTTCCGCTCCTTACATGGCTTTGTTTCCAGGTTTGGCAATTTTTTTAACAGTTTTAAGTATTAATTATATCGGTGATGGATTAACAGTAAACAGCAGACAGTAATCAGGAATCAATGCTGGTGAACTGACGTTCATAAGCTCAAATATCAAGTCAATTGAAATAAACAAAAACTTATATCCAGTCTTCTTGAGAAGACTTTTTATATGAGTCAGGAAATTAATTTCCTGACGGTTGTTGAGACTTGATTATTTAAGTCAAGAAATAAAGGAGGAGCGCGTAAGTCACTAACCACCCGAAAATAAAAACTAATTGTGTCTATGCCAAAATATTGCCGTCTTCCGTTTAAATTAAATTCTGGCATTAGTTTCATTTGTTGCGCCGTAAGTAAATCTCCCCACTGTCTATTTACAATAGTAGAAAAGAATAAGCCCAATACAGCAGTTACCGTTAAGCCAAACAAACACAATAATCTTGCTTAGAAGAGACAAGCTGAATCTTCCCTGTTTTAAAAACAAACAGTCTGAGAATAGCTATTCCCAAAGACACTAATAATATCTGGGGATAAAATAAATCTTCTAGGAAAAATATTACACAACAGCCAAAAAGCGATCGCCTAACTAAATAATATAAAAAAGCAGCAAATAAAGGATAAACAAAAGCTCTAGGAGCAGCAGAAATCAAATCATCTTTAAGCCAAAAATTTTGATTTAAAAAGAGAGTTACCCAAAAACCAGCAGCAGGGACAGGAAAAATTAATATTGTGAAGCGAAAAACATAAATAGTAGTAATTAAAGCCAATAATATCGGTAAAATTTTCCCTAAAACTAAAGGCTCTATTCCCAGTTGTGCAATTACCCAATAAAAAGCCTTAAACCCAACAGGAGCAATCGTGGTATAGTATTGTGCGATCTTTCCGAAGGAATGTACAATCTCGCGTAGCGAGGCACTTCGTGAGAGGTTTACTCGTTCCTCGTGAGCGCATCATGAGGAAATAGCTGAGAGTCTGAGTAATTTTGCAACCAAACAATGTGTAATCGCCCATCATCTTGAATAATATAGTCTTGGCTAAAACTATAAATCAGAGATAGTACACCATAATAAACAGGAACAATTAAACTACATCCCCACCATCCCCACCGAGAAATACCAGCAAAATAAGCTACCACTGATGCAATTGAAAAATTTATCAAAAATTTAAAATTATTTAAAAATTATCACGGTTTGAGCCACAATTATCACATTCCATACTTAAGGGCTACAGGAGCATTCCAGTGAAACTATCTGTAGTCATTTCCGTCTCTAAAGAAATTCAGCATACTTGCTAAATTCATCACCAAATTTATCTGAGTTGATCCTTGTAAAGGCTGCGGATAATATATATCAGACTTAATTCTTAATTAACCACTGCAACAATTTCTTATGCTCAACCAAATCAAATCTTTACTAACCACTGCTTTTATCTTATCTCTTATTAGTCCAGCAAAAGCCTTAGAAGTCAATATTTCTCCCGTCGCTCCTCAACAAGGAGATACCATCTCCGTCACCATCAAAACCGACGACCCCAACTCTATCCCCACCCTGACTCTAGACCAAAAAACCTATCCTGTATTTCCTGTAGGAGATAGCTATCGCGCCCTCTTACCCACCTCCCCCTTAAATACTTCTGGGAAATATACCATCCAAGTTACAGGAGATGGAACAACTAAAAATCTCGGTGTCTGGTTAAAAAATCGCACTTTTCCCGTCCAGCGTATTTGGTTATCAGGAAAAGCCAGTCGGAAAGCAACCCAACTGGAATTAGATAGAGTCGCAGAATTTAAACAACTAGTTACCCCAGAAAAATATTGGAATGGGGCTTTTGTTCGTCCTAATGCGGGTAGAGTTTCTAGCGTTTTTGGAGTGCGTCGCTACTACAATGGGGTCTTTGCCAACAACTACTATCACAAAGGAGTAGATTATGCTGGAGGTGCTGGCTCTGCTGTGGTTGCTCCTGCAGCAGGAAGAGTCAGATTAGTGGGAAAAGAAGCAGAAGGTTTCCACGTCCACGGTAACTTAGTAGGAATCGATCACGGTCAGGGAGTTCTCAGTATATTTTTACACCTACAAGATATCAATGTTAAAGAAGGGGATTTCGTTCAACCAGGACAACAAATTGGAACAATAGGAAGCACTGGAGCATCTACAGGACCTCATCTTCACTGGGGATTATACGTTAATGGAATTGCAGTAGATCCAGTGCCTTGGCGGTTCAGTGAAATTAACTAGATGATTAAATTAAGCTGCAATTTTTTTCCTAAACCTTTCTTTTCAATATACGGAAGTAGAGATTAAGATTAATCGAGAGTATGTATTCAACATTCCATTTATAGAAATTAGATCAATATGGGAATCCAACAGATCGTAGAACAAGCTCTAGAAGATGGCTATCTTACCCCTAGCATGGAAGCAGAAGTAGGAAGAATCTGTGACACAGCAGCAGAACTATCCGTCGAAGAGTATATGGCTCTAGATAAACTAATGGGAGCTTTGTTAACAGGGGAAGTAGTTGCTGTTCCTCGCAAACACTTTATTAACGTCATGGAAGAATTAGTTTTGAGTGAAGCAATCACCAGAGTGGCGGAAATTGAACAAGCCAGTCACAAATCTTTAGATGTAGGGGATATTGCTGCTTATGCTCTGAACCGTCTTCCTCCTCTCTATGCTACCACAGAAGAAGGAGCTAACTATCAAAGACAAAGAGCTAAAGCAGAATTACAAAACTTAATAAAACAACAAGTGATAGAGGCAATCTCTCGTTACCTAGACCGACCTGAATTTTACCCTGAAAGACAAGCAATACGTAAATCAGAAGATTCTAGCGTTGCTAACCAATTGAGTAGTCTGCTTAAAGATTATGCTCCTGGTTACGAGCAGAAAACTAGTTAGCAGCTAGGTTAAAAAACTAGGGAACTTTCTTCTTACAACTTCGGTCTCGATTATTAAGATGTGTTTTAGTTGTGAAGGAGAAGTTCATGAACCAGTCTATTCCTGTATCATTGTCAGGAGTTGATGTGAGAGCTACCAAGAATTTAGTGTCTGCGGAAAAACTCTCTAACTACGATTTAATTGTACTTTGTCAGGAAGGCAACAAACCCAATCGCGCTGCTTTCACGGAACTGTTACGGAGATATCAATCTCACGTTAACAGACTCCTCTATCATCTTGCTCCAGACTGGGAAGAAAGAGCAGATCTGGCTCAAGAAGTTTGGATCAGAGTTTATCGTAATATTAAACGTCTCCATGAACCAGCCAAATTCCGTGGCTGGCTTAGTAGAATTACAACTAATCTCTTTTATGATGAGCTACGCAAACGTAAGCGTATTGCTGAACCTCTTTCCTTAGACGCGCCTCGTAGAGTAAAAGATGGAGAAGTTACTTGGGAATTACCCTCTGAACTTCCTAGTCCTACCGATAGTCTGAGTACTACAGAATTTTACGAAAAATTACAAAATGCGATCGCCGATTTACCAGAAGCATTCCGTATTACCATAGTTTTAAGGGAAATAGACGGTTTAGCTTATGAAGAAATAGCCGAAATTACAGGAGTCTCCCTAGGAACAGTCAAATCTAGGATTGCTCGGGCTAGACTTAAATTACAATCCACCTTGCAAAATTATGTCAATCAGGAGTAAGTTGGTAGTAAGCAAGAATATCCGATTCTTTACTTTTAAACATCAAAAATTTCGGAGCAAGTTCTATGCTGGCTTTTATTTTTTAAATTTATTGTTTTCCCCTTAATCAGTGGTGATGCGAAGATGACATCCAATTATGATGATTTCCACGAATATTCAAATATAAACGATTCTGAACCAGAGCACTTTGAGTTACTAAGTGCTTACATCGATGATGAAGTGACCCCCCAGGAGCGGAAACAAGTACAAGAATGGCTTGATAACGACCCTTCTATTAAACAACTTTATCTGCAATTGTTAAGCCTACAAAGTGGTATGCAGAGTTTATCAGTACCATCACCGCCAGAGATTTCTGCTGAGATACTATCAGAAAATGTCTTTGCGACTATAGACCGAACTCGTAATCGTAAAAAATTGTTACTTTGGAGTGGGGGTGCCATCGCAGCTACGATAGTAGCTACTGTTTCGGGGTTGTTCCCTGGAGCAAATTCCCCTAGCTTGAGATTAGCTGAATCAGTGAACCAAGAAACAGCAGAAGAAGAAACTGTTTTAGTAGCAATAACCTTACACCAACCAGCAATTAAAATCCCCAAACCTGCGGGAGATTCACCAGCTTTTTTTGAAGAATTCTGAAGACCATTGCTGAGACGAAACTAAAATTCCCTGGTGGTTTTGGACTTTTGCCAGACTCATAATATAACACCAAGCTATTCCAAGGGAATCTCCAGCCAAGCTATAAACAGGAAGTTGCTGACGATTGTATTCATTAAGCTCAGGCGATCGCCTTTCCTGATAATCTTCTAACGAGTCTAATCTGGCTAAAATACTATCATCCTCAAAAGTAAACAGCCAACCTTCGACTTTAGATGTTCCTAAGCTCATCCCAGGATAGCCTAAAGGGAGATGGTAAAGTTGACCCCAAGTATAAGCAGGAATCTCTGTAATGGTTTTTCCGCGACAATAATATCCATAGTTACTTTCTCCTGGTTTTAATGTTCCATAGACAAAAACCTGAATTATAGGCTTGATGGTTGCTTGTTCATCCCTCATTGCTTATTATTTATGGGTTATGTGTGAACGATGAATTGTTGATGAAAATCGCTACTTGGAATGTTAACTCGATTCGGACTCGCCAAGATATTGTAACCAATTGGCTACAGCAGAATGATATAGATATTTTATGCTTGCAAGAAACTAAAGTCAGAGATGAGCAGTTTCCTCGTACCCCCTTTGAAGAATTAGGTTATCACGTCTATATTTCAGGACAAAAAGCCTATAACGGAGTAGCTATTTTTAGTCGTCATCCCCTAACCAATGTCAGTTGCGGTTTTCAATCTGCGATCGCAGATAAAGTAGGAGACTTTGATATCCAAAAACGAGTAATCACAGGAGTTGTAGATAATATCCGTATTGTTAATCTTTATGTTCCCAATGGTTCAGCTTTAGGAAGCGACAAGTATCAGTATAAATTGGATTGGTTAAAACTTTTAAAAGAATATCTACAAACATGGCAAAATCAGCAGCAAGAAATGTGTGTTTGTGGAGACTTTAATATCGCTTTAGAAGATAAAGACATTTATAACTCCAAGGGGAAAGAAAAACATATCATGTCTTCCCCCACAGAAAGAGAAGCCTTACAACAAGTACTAGATATTGGCTTAAAAGATGCCTTTCGTAAATTTACCACCGAACCAGGACATTATAGCTGGTGGGATTATCGTGCTAGTGGTTTTGCTCGTAACCGAGGTTGGCGCATCGATCACCACTACCTCACCCCAGAATTATATGACCGTGCTGTAAATTGTTGGATAGATGTTGAACCAAGAAAGTTAGAAAAGCCTAGCGATCATGCTCCTGTAATTGTGGAATTAGGCAATTAGGATTAGGGTGGGTAGTGCATCGCCCTACCGATTATGACCGCATTGTGAAGTACCCATCGATAAATCGAGGGCTTCCTGTTTCTCGCCGATGCCTCTACCAATACAAGATTAGTTTTGGTCTTACTCAGCGTCCAGTGGTTTTGCTTTATCCGAAGATGGCACTGACACTCGTAGCAATCTAATTGCTACCCAGGCAGACTCCCTGCTTCCCAAGGAGTATATCTTTTTAGTTACAAGACTCTTTTTTTGTCAATGCAAGGTTACGGTATTCGCCTCGCGAGTCCTGATTATCTTATTTACTAAGATAGTGATCTCTAGAATTTATACGGCGGAGAGTTCGCTGATCACGGCTACATCTCTTCATTTCTCGCTCTATCTTAAGAGCTATTTTACAACCCTTGAACCCATTGTTATATAAAGATTGTGTATCAAAACTGTAAATTGTGTGAACCGATAAACCCTGCGTCCAAATTCATCCCGTCGATAAATCGAGGGACTTCATAGGAGCAAGAAGTTAAAGATTTTTAGCCCACGGTTGACCTGTTCGACAGCAATTCTTAATCGATTTAATTCCCGATTAGATTTTTTCTGTTCTTTAGCTGGGGGGGCTACAAGTAGCCTAATAAATCTTGTAGGGCAAGACTTGAGCGTGATTTGACCACTGTGAAAATGAAATCAATTTTTACCCAGTTGGCGTACCTCATTAACGAGTGAATCAGGTTTTTCAGTCTCAAGATCGCCCTAATTGTCCAAAAAAAATCTTTCAGAACGGGTCATGTTTTTTCAGGTCGTGTATCTACAATCCTTACTACATAAGAGTTTAAACCTCCTCTGTAGTCCCCCCAGGTTCTTTAGTAAACTTTTTCTTTTTATATTTCTTAATTGTAGTTTGACTCCTCCGAATTTTGCTATTGAATATTACATCAATTACGCCCTTGATTTTTATCGAGTTACAAATCGGATAAATCCCTTCTCCTATAAAGATTCTGGCGGTTGTCACCCCGTCAGGGTCGCCTAGCTATTTTGCTGGCTCTTGGGTCGGTGCGCCTTTGTCTATAATTAAGCAAGAGTTCTATTGAACAACATAACCTACCATTATAAACTGACTTATATCACCGACCTTTAGGACGGTGCTTTACGCCAAGTGGGGTAAATAGACATAATTAAGTTATTCGTACTACTACAATGAAATACAGAATACAAAGACTATCTTATTTTTCTGGTTGTCTGATTATATTTATGACAGTATTGAACGGAGCAATTTCAATTCCGTTCTCAAACATAGCGATTGCCCAAAATTCTCAATCTGATGAAGCTAAGTCCAATCAATTGATTAAGGCTCAAGAAGTCACTCAGGAATTTTTTGACTCCCTTATTGAAGAGAAATTTGACAAAGCTAGGGAGTATCTCAGTCCTAATTTGAAGAATTATGTTTCTGCCACGGATATACAACAGCAATGGCGAAAAATATTGGACAATATGGGAGCTTTTGTCAAGTATAGGAGAATTCGTGCCTTGGAATTTTCCAGAACCAATACTGTTGTGATGACTGCCAATTTTGAAAATATTATCTCCGATTTTGTAGTTACCTTAGATGACAATCACCAAATTACTGCTGTTGACTTTCTCTGGATTGGCAATATTCAAACTAATGCAGAGGAATTTGTTGATGCTTTAAGTAATGGTCAATATGGGGTAGCAAGGGGTTACTTAGCTCCTGATTTAAAAACAACTATATTGCCTAAAACTATTGAGCAACGATGGCTAGAAATTCTAGAAACTACAGGACCTTTGAAACAGCGTTCTAATTCTCAAGTGATCAAGAATTCTTCTGGTTATGATGTTGTGCTGGTAAATCTTGAGTTTGAGCAAGAGAATCGTAGCTTTATGATCCTGTTTAATACTTTCTCGGAAATTGTGGGTGTCGATTTTCCCGAGTTGGAAGAGTAAGAAATTGATTTTATCTCTCTTCCACGGGCGTTGCATCAAGTTGACTAGTCCTATTTTTTCCGACAGAACCGTTTTTTATTCACCAAGATTAGATTAAATTGTAATCGGTGCTTCAACGTAGATATTGGGTTCTTGCGCCACAAATTCAATGGCAAAACCCCTTAATTTGACTGATATTTCCTCATAGGTAGATTCTAAAATATTCTTTCTTAACTCAATCGAATTTTCTGTTGACCCCAAAATAGAAAAAGTAACCATCGCTCTAGTATTATCATGATTCAACTGTTGACTAAAATTAACACTGGTGCTGTTGGGATCAATACCAAATAATTTTTCTGTACTCTCGATAATCACCTGTTCTATTAATGCTTGCTCTCGCTCTTTTAACTTCCTCATAAAATCGAGATAAATTAAAACCATTACTTTTTTGCCACGGCTAACATTTTCAAGTTCATCCGCTGCTAATAGGGCATTAGACACGATATACAGTGTATTTTTTCCAGCTATGCGAATAGTGGTTGAACGCCAACCAATTGTCTCTACCCGACCAAATATTTCTTCGGCTCTACCTGAATTCAGGATGGGTAAGCGGATGTATTCCCCAGGCAGAAAACGACGGTCTAAATACAGTAATATTGTCCCTAAAAAATCATCGGCAGTTTTAGATACTGCTAAACCAATAGCTGCACCACCAAGGGATATACCCGCGAACAAACTCACCCAGGAAAAGTTACGAATTTGAGCATAAATAACCACAGTAATAAAACTGATCGCAATATTAGCTAGAGTTTCAAATACTAGCAGCATTTCATTAACCCCTAATCCTGACTGGCGCAATAACTTAATGCCATAGAAGCGAATAAATTGCCTTAAGATACGGGAAACTATCCAGGCAATAGAAATAAAAAATACTAACTCGATTAATGGTTCTAGAAATTCGGATAATCTTTGATAGTCCTTAAGCCATAACTGAGCAGCCCAATAAATCAGTATTAAAGTGCTACAAATCTTAATTGACCCTCGAATTGGCTTGACAAATAGGTTATAGAGATTTTTCTCTTTTTTGCGATCGCAAAAATCCAGAATTAACTTCAGCAAATTAGGAATGATTTGTGCGATGCCAATTGCTAGAAGCACAAAGATGAGAAAGATAACATAGTTAGGAAAACTGGATTGAGCCAGTCTGCTGTCCAAAAAATTGGCTGTTTCTTCTATATTTAAGCCATTTAAGCCCAAAAATGTCATTTAGTATTGTTAGCTTGAATAATGCGATCAATATGTGCCACCGCTTCTTCTGGTGAGTCAGGTGAACTACTCGACTCTCATGCTATCGCATAGAGAGCGAGCCTCTTTCCCTCTAGGGGCAGTTTTACGTAAGGCAAGTCCCAACCCTACAGATTTTATCAGTCTAGCTGAGTTATAATCGCGATGGATAGATATACCACAATCATGTTGATGCCAACGATCTGACAGAGCTTTAGGAGTCTTTTGGAGACAGTTGCAGCAATGCTGCGATGTTCCCCACGGATCTATCTTGATAACTCTTTTTCCAAGTTTCCAGGCAACCCATTCCAAAATAGTAACAAACATTGAATGGCCAGCGTCAAGCCAGGATTTATTCATCCCCGACTTTTGCGCCTGACGGTTGGGAAGAAAACCGCCTTTACCGTCAATAAGGCATCTGTTATAAGTTAAGGAATGTAGCGGATTGTCAAGAGATAACAAAAATCGTGGGAGACTATTAAGAGATAAACAGTAGAATCAAAGTTGTTGGGAAAAGCCACTATGATATCCAACAAAGATGATAAAGATAAAGATCGCGATCTTGCTATACAACGAGAAATTCTCTCTGGTCGGAAATTCTCACTAGCAGAAGCAATAGGTAGGGAAGGAGGTTCTTTTTTGAAAGGGGAATCTCCTGTACCAAAGCTGGTACAAGCGATCGCAGAACTCCAAATGTTCATTAACCAAAACCTGTCGGATTCATCAGGAGCATTACAAGCAGTTTTATACATTTGGGTCAAGACAGATTCAAGAGTAAGCCAAAATCTAAACTCACCTCTAATTGCTTTGAATCAAATCCTCTCCACCCTGATCGATAATCAAGATATACTTTACGAATTCGTTAGACAAGTCGATCATAAGTGGGGTCAGATTTATGACGAACGTCCTTATTTTCAGCAACCAGGGCAACTTCCCCATCCAGAGGATGAATACACCCATGAATCGGTACGCTTAAAGCTCGTGGAGCTACTAGACATAGTGCAATCCCAACAACAGTAGGGGATGAGAAACATTGAGCAGGATTTAGATAGACATGGGAGAATCAATATATGCCCTGGGCTTTTCTATCTCATAAGTGACACCATATTCAGTAAGTTTTTGAGCAATTTTTTTACTAGCAATATCCAGCAGTTGGCGACGTAGTTCCATTGATATTTCATTGCCAGAACTAAGAATAAATAAGCTCACTTGTCCTCTCTTAGCCTGCCCCCCTTTGTCCTTGCCATTGGTGTTACTAAAGTTAACCGCAGTACTGCGAGGATCGATGCCCCAAATATCTTTACTGCCAGCGACTATTACCTGACGGATTAGGGATTGTTCTTCAACGCTAATTCCCTGGGGAAATTTTATATCGACAATCGCCATTATTTTGCCCGCATTAGTAAAGTTTTCTATATTTTCCTTAGCCAGAGAATTGTTGGGGACGCTAACCAGTGTTCCTTTCCCAGAAGTACGAATTTTCGTCAGACGCAATCCAATGGACTCTACACGACCAAAAGTTCCATCTGGGAGCTTAATATAATCATCCAAGGCAAAGGGGCTATCAAAAAATAGCACTAACCCACCGATAATTTGCTCTAAAATTGTTTGAGCAGCAAAAGCAATGGCAACTCCACCAATGCCAATGCTAGCTAGCAAAGCAAAAATATCGATCTCATGAATTTCAGCAAAGATAGTAATGATGACAAAGAAAATAGCTAAAGTAGCCAGAATCTTACTAAGTAGCAAAAAATCCGCATCCAGTTTACGCCCCTTGTTAACAATATCTTCAACGTAGAAGCGAAAAAAACGGCTAGTCAGTTGATATGCAAGATAACAAAGAGCTACCGCTACACTTAAACCCAGAGTGGCTTCTAGGAACGAAATCTTAGTTATTGGTCTGACCCACAAAAGAATTATATCTGTGATTGCTAGCCCTAAAACTATCTGAATTAAAGATAAAGAAGGTTCAACTATCTGTTTATAGGCGAGCGCTATTTTAGAAGAAGCGAAACGTTCCAGCAGAAATTGACTCAATTTAGGAAGTGCTAGAAAACTTAGAAATGCTAGACTTCCAGTCAATACTAGTAAGCCACCAAGCTTAAGTAAAGGAGTAATAGGAACAGTCAACAATATTGGCAAAGAATTAACATTAGTCATTACTGATAGAATTGATTTGCCCACCGACGACACTGCCCGATAGGGCCATCTTCCTCAACTAGAAGAGGATGAGATTGATAAATTTTATTCTCTAAAATGGGAATATCTTGGTCAAAAGTTAACTTTGTATCCCTTTTGAGCATTTTAGCTATGATTTGATTAAAGGGTGGGGGTAATACTTTTTTCACGCTAAAGAATACCTGAATATCAAGGTGATCTCTATCTATTGGTGTTCCTGTAAAAATTTGTAATAAACCAAGTTCAAATTTGCCCTTCGTCCAATAAAAGCTAACATCGTATCCAGGTCCATAGTAAGTTGTTGTCACTGAACCATTTTCTGAAATCAAACCTCCAGAAGCTAAAGAAGACAAGTTATACTTCTGGGACATTTTGTGAGTCAAAACTGGACCATCGATTTCTACTAAATCCGATTTCGCAGCTTTAAAAGTTTGACTATGTACTTGATGTAAATGGGCAACATCTATACTGTTGTCCAAATAGTTTTTCAGATCAGTACGAGCTATCCATCGACGGACAAGACTAAGTGGAGTCCATTTTGTTGAATCACATTCAGGGATTTTAGGAATTTCCCAAGTAGGAAATTCCCCCTGGGAATGATAGTACATAAACACTAAATTGTTGGCTTCCATAACTGGATAATTGGGGATTTTTACCTGGGGTTGCTTGTCGCTATAGGGAATACCAGCGCAATTGCCTTGCTTATCCCAAAGCCAGCCATGATAGGGACAGCGAATATTAGTATCTGTCACTGTCCCTCCATATCCCAAATGGGCACCTAAATGGGGACAATGAGCATCGAGGATACAGGGATCGCCTTTTTTAGTACGAAATAATACTAAATCTTGGTCAAAGTAATGAAGAGGAATAACTTTTTTTGCCGATAATTCTTCACTAGTGGCAACCCGAAACCAACTATTAGCAAAATAAGAGTCTGTATTTTTTGAATGTATCATCTTGAGGCTTAAAAAATCGATTCAATTTTTGGTGTTGCTGATTAGATCATTTTATGAACTACTCATCCCAAATCAAAGATTTGGAACGGGTTTCTGACGCTTCAACGCCCCTAGTTGCCTCATGCTTCCGCAGGAGGTAGAGCTAGGCGACTCCACATCTGAAGAGGACAGTTCCTGCCCCCTAGCATACTGAAGCATCACCATTGCTGCTGCTACATCTCTATCGCAAGTATAGGAACATATCGAGCAGCTATGAACACGCTCAGATAACGCTTTTTTCTTTTGATAACCGCAGTTAGGGCAAGTTTGAGAAGGCTTAAGTTTTCTGGTTGGAACTTCGATATAGAAACCTCCAGCTTCCGTAACTTTATACTTAATTAAGCTTTTAAGATTACCAATACCCACATCCAACAAAGAACGATTAAGTCCTGTTTTTTGCTTTTTCCGTTTGCTGGCTTTCTTGGCTTTGCGGATCATGCCCTTGAGATTTAACTTTTCTGTAGCTACCAGGCTATTACAGCTAACTATCTGTGTAGCTACTTGATGCTGCCAGTCTTGTCTTTGTCTGGCTACTTTGGCTTGAACTTTAGATACAGCTTTGTTGGCTTTTCTCCAACGGCGAGAAGCTAGAGTGCGTTTTTTTCTGTTAGGGGGTCTTTTTCTTCTACTTTTTTTTGCTAGTCGATTGATTTTTTCTTGAGCTTGCTTGATAAATCTAGGATTATCAATTACGTTCCCGTTTGAGTCAGCAACAGCATGAAAAACTCCAAAGTCTAAGCCAATAGCTCCTTTATCCGTTTGTATTCGACTGGGAATACAGCTAACGGTTATAGATGCGTACCATTTCCCTTGCTTGAACAAGATGGTACAAGTCTTAGGCGTTCCCCAATCCCTTGCTTGACCGCGCATTTTAATGTTTCCCAAGTTGGTCAACTTGAGATAACCATTTTTTCCTTCAGTACAAGCTTTCCATCCTGCTTTACAAGGATATGTCCAACCTTTATAACGTCGATTAGCCTT